>NZ_CP152049.1:6277500-6577500 GCF_038630985.1 Paenibacillus sp. FSL H8-0548 | reverse complement strand
CGAACGAATTTACAACGTTAGAGAATGGTGCGGTCGTTCAGGTCCTGAATCCGCAAGCAAGTGCTACTGCTGAGATTGTATATCAGACTACCGAAGGCAAAGTATGGGCACTCAGGGACGGAAACCTTTGGATTATTGGAGATACAAATTGGATACAAAGCTTTGAAGGCAAGGAGCCGAAAGGAACGGCCAAGTACATTGATCAGTTGGATTTTTCAGCTGTAAATGGTACACCGCCGACACCATCGCCATCACCAACAACGCCGACACCAACACCACCGACGGCGACACCAACACCGACAAGCAACAATGGCAATAAAACAAGTCGTTTTGTGGTCGATGAGGGCAAGGTGATTGTAGAGCTTGGCAGCAATGAAACTGTCTTCTCAGTACCCATGGAGAAAGTGGGTAATCTTCCTGTGCAGGTGAAATCGGGAGCAGCCGTATTTACAATTAGTCCAGCCGTACTTAGCAGGCTATCGGAGCAGGCGGGGGCAGCATCGGGCGCTATTCTCGAGGTTCAAATGTTACCTGTAGTAGATTCGAATATCTCGAATTCTCCAGTACTGGGAGGGAAAGCGCGAGTAGTCTTCGCATTCGCAGGTCAGGTCTATGAACTTAGCATTACGTTAACGAAGCTAGATGGAACGGTTTATACAGCCCAACAAGTATCGGGTGACGTGGAAATCTCACTACCTTTTACAACTGGATTGGATCAGGATCTTCTAGGCATTTATTTCTACAACGAGTCTACTAAGCAATGGGAGTATGTAGGCGGTACAGTAGATAAGGTTACGGATACGATAAGGGTTAAGCTGAAACATCTTAGTAAATACGCGGTGCTGGAGTATAAGAAGACTTTCGAGGATGTTCCAGCAGCACATTGGGCTGCTAGAACACTTCAGGTGCTAGCAGCTAAGCATCTTGTAACCGGAGTGACCGAAACCATATTCAAGCCTGCAGCTTTGACGACCCGAGCAGAATTCACTGCGCTTCTGGTTCGAGCGTTAGATCTTGAGCTCTCAGACGTTGCTACAGGATTTAAGGATGTCAAAGCGGATTCGTGGTACGCGAATAGCGTTCAAGCTGCTGTAGCCGCGGGTATTGTTACAGGAATAAGCGAAGACAGCTTCGGGCCGAATCAACCCATCACACGTGCAGAAATAGCGGTTCTGATGGGAAGAGCGCTTAAGCTAACAGGGAATACCACTAACGGTGATCTGTTCTCCGATACGCAAGACATACCAAGCTGGGCAGTATCTTATGTAACGGAGCTTAAGCTTGCAGGCCTTGTGCAAGGCAGAACAAACAATCGTTTCGAACCACAGGAAAAGGCAACGAGGGCGGAAGCGGCAACCTTTATATTTGCCATCATCAAGGATAAGAACTAAGACGGTTAGGATGGCGGCCTCATAGTCTTTCGCGAGGCCGCTACCCTCCGCTTCATTTAAAGCAGCTCATTTGGGCAACAGGTTACTCATCATAAATACGAGGTGTTAGTATGTCGGAAGCAGGTTTCATTCCTTTTGGTTTTCAGTATTACCGTTCCCCAACTCCTTACCGGGATCAATGGGAAGAGGATTTACGCAACCTATCCCAAATGGGATTCAATTGCGTAAAGTTCTGGGTGCAGTGGCGGGCGAGCCATCCAGCCGAAAACGCTTTTGTGTTTGACGATATCAGGGAGCTAATGGATATAGCAGGCCGCAATGGATTAAAGGTTGTGCTAAACACCCTATTTGACGTCGCTCCAGCGTGGTTTTACAAGAAATATCCAGATTCCAAAATGATTACATCAGATGGAACAGTTATTGAACCGAGAGCATTAAGTTACCGACAAATAGGTGGAGCCCCTGGTCCTTGTTATCATCATGCGCCGGGACAACTGGAGAAAGACAAGTTTTTAGCGGAAGCGGTAAAGGCGTTTAGAGATCATCCTGCTTTGTGGGTATGGGATTTATGGAACGAACCTGAGCTGACAGCAGGAATTAAACGTGAGCTTTCCTTTGATAATCAGGTTTGTTATTGCGAGCATTCTTTGCAAGCATTCGGAGGATGGCTGGAGCATAAATATGGCACGCTTGAAGCCCTTAATTACAAATGGCAGCGTACCTATCAAGATTGGGATGAAATTGAACCCCCTCGCGGGCAAGCTGTATTTAACGATATGGTCGATTGGCGCTTGTTTATGTCAGATGCTTTAACGGATGACTTGAAATGTCGCATAGCGGTAGTCAAGCAACTCGATACCGTCCACCCTGTGATGGTGCACACCGTTCCCTCTCCGATTTTTAATCTCATTACGGCAGGGTCGGATGATTTCAAATTGGCGGAGCCTTGCGACTTATTCGGTAATAGCTTGGGATCGTCAGCCTGGTCAGCGGACCTCTTGATCTCAGCGGCGAAGGGAAAGCCGATTATTAATTCGGAAATTCATGCGTTGCCTGGAAATACGGCACTCAAACCACAAAAGCTTTCATGGCAAGAGCTGAAAAAACATATATTAATCCCACTCGCTAGAGGCATTAGCGGTTTTTTATTCTGGCAATACCGCCCGGAAGTGCTTGGACATGAGGCGCCAGCATGGGGAAGCACTTACCTGGATGGAAGTGAGACACCATGGCTGAGAGAAATGGCGAGCTTAAACCAGACGATTCAAGCGAATCGCAACCCATTGCTGTGTTCAAAAAGACCGTCGGATGGAATTGCAATTTTGTTCAGCTCGGAAAACCAAATTGCTAATTTCTCCGTTTACGCGCATTTGGATACCTATACGGATTCCGTGCAAGGAGCACATAAGCTTCTGCATGATTTGAACTATAAGGTCGAATTTATTCATGACCATGATATTTCGAAAGAGGAATTGGCCAAGTATAAATGCCTGTGGATGCCTTATCCGCTCTATTTAAACAAACAAATGACGGATGTCATTCGTGAGTGGGTAAGCGAAGGCGGAATTGTTCTATCCGAATGCTCCTTTGGAGCCTTGCAGGCGGAGGATGGCACGCATAGCTATCAAGTGCCTGGCTATGGATTTGATGAGGTATTTGGAATACGTGAAACGTGGATTCATTCTATAGAAAATTTAGATCATAGCTATCATAATGTTACGGTTCAATCCAAGCAGAAAATTCCATTGAACAGTGCGCTTGGAAATGATCCTGCTCAAGGTTCCTACTACAAAACGGAAATTGAGCTGCTAAGGGATGTAAGAGTTGCCGCTACGTTCAGCGAAGATAGCTCGGCTGCCGTAACCGTTGCAGATTACGGGAAAGGGAAAGCGGTTTGGATAGGTACCTTACTCGGCGCATCCTATTGGCAAGAAGAGGATAGGAATACGCTCGAATTCTTGAGGGAAATAATGGAGAAAGAGCTTGGTTTGGAGCCGTATGTGAAGGTTCATGGCGGTCAGGCTCGTGCGGATGTTCTGGAATGGAAGCATGATGGCGAAGAGGGAGCCTTTCTATTTGTTCATAACACGACGAATAGGGATACGGATTTTACGGTGAGTTTGCCTTTTGCTTATGATGGTGTAACGCCATGGTTCCCAGAAGGAGCTCATGCCTTGGCAGGGAACGATGTGACCGATTCTATACGACTCTCCCTAAAAGCAGGCGATATTCAAGTGTTTCAATTGCATGAGCCATTTATTCGTTGATACCATCAGCAGCGCTTTCTGATTTTTACAAAAGAACACAATCTAACGAAATGGATGGGGACTTGAACAATGATGACGATGGATTGGCAAGCCGAGTGGATTTGGGGAGAAGGGGAGGAAAGTCCTCGCAATGAATGGAGATGCTTCCGTAAAACATTCGACGTATCGGCTGCAGCCGAGTTACGCTCCGGCGCTAAACTAAGAATTACGGCTGATTCACGGTATGTCCTGTACGTAAACGGGACGAGGCTTGGGCGGGGACCTGTTCGCTCATGGCCGAACGAGCAGTCTTATGATACGTACGAAGTTAGTCATCTTCTAAAGGCTGGCGAAGAAAATACGATTGCTGTGCTCGTCATGCACTTCGGGTTGTCGACGTTCTACTATGTAAGGGGACGGGGAGGTTTGTTGGTTGAGCTTAATGATGCGGATGGGGAAGTCGTCGTCTCGACCGACACGACTTGGCTGACCTCGCGTCATCTTGGACAGCATCCACGCGCACCGCGGATGTCGGTTCAGCAAGCATTCTCCGAATACATTGATGCCACAGCATGGGATTCATCATGGATGGAGCTGGCAGCTAACAATACGGGATGGTCCAATGCGATCTCCCTTGGTTCGGTCGGTATGTCGCCGTGGACGACGCTTAAGCCCAGGGACATCCCGATGCTGACGGACGAGACGGTGTACCCCGTGCGGGTGGAGTCATTGGCGAAGGTGAGGTCGTTCCATGCGACAACAGCGATTGATGTTCGCAATGCGCTGAACGATGGCAGTGAGGACCATGCGAATAGGTTGGAATTTACGGGATTCGTGGTGACTGCGATTCGCACAAATTGTGCGGGTGCAGCAACACTTGGCTTCCTGCAGGGGGGAGAATGCTTTCGTGAGCTGTCCGTTAATGGGGAAATGGTCTCCCAGGATCGGATATATGGAACGGCTCCCGAGCGCTATATGGATGTTTTCCTGAACGAAGGGGATAACCTGCTCATTATCGATGTATCGGGCAGCCTCCACGCCGGCAAGCTGCAGCTCGGCATATACGGAGAAGAAACCGGGGAATTGTCATTCGTTGCCCCTTCAGAGCTGCAAGCTGATCATTCTGCATCAACTTTCTTCCGGATCGGCCCATTCGATGCGATCATTCCGATTGATCATCAGCCCGTTCGAGCGCTCGATTGGAATCATCCGACCTATCTTGAATTGCTGGGTGCGCTGAAACGACCGGAGGATTTGAAGCGGTACGGAAATTGGATAAGCCCCATTAATCCGAAGTACGTGTCCGAGGTCGATGTGTTCGCGCTAAGTGTTTGGCGGAAAGAAAATGTGAAATTTGCCGTTCCCGCACAGCTTCAGAACGCTATCATTCCGAATACGGAGGCGGGTATCGTGCCCGTATTCGAAGGCTGCGATACCGAGGTGCTGTTCGATCTAGGCAAGGAATATTCCGGGTATCTATCATTCGAAGTCGAGGCGGATGCTGGAACGATACTTGATTGGTACGGATTCGAATACCTATCTGGACAGTACCGACAGGATACGTTCGATCTAGATCATACGCTCCGTTACGTATGCCACGAAGGCAGACAAGTGTATGAGACACCTATTCGCCGTGGCTTCCGTTACTTGGCGTTGACGGTGCGCGGCGCAAAGGCACCGGTGCGTATTTATGGCGTGACCTTTATTCAAAGCAACTATCCGATGGCCGAAATCGGGCGGTTTGAATGCTCGGACACACTACTGAACGACATCTGGGAAATAAGCCGGCATACGACAAAGCTGTGCATGGAAGACACGTTCGTTGATTGCCCGGCGTATGAACAAACCTTCTGGGTTGGCGACAGCCGCAACGAAGCGCTTGTAAGCAATTACTTGTATGGGGTGCAGGATATTCTGAAGCGTTGCTTACGACTTGTCCCAGGCTCCAAGCACCAGTCGCCGCTTTATGCGAACCAAGTGCCGAGCGGCTGGAGCAGCGTGATTCCGAATTGGACGTTCTTCTGGGCAATTGCTTGTGCGGAATATTACGAACAGACCGGGGATGAAGCGTTCGCGGTGGAGATGTATGACGCTATTCGGTACACGGGGGAGCATTATTTGCTCAAGATTGACGAACGCGGCTTGTTTAATGTAGAAGGCTGGAACATGCTGGATTGGTCGCCAATCGACCAGCCGAACGACGGTATCGTCACGCATCAGAACATGTTCTTGGTTCGGACGTTATATGTAGCCGCACAAATGGGGAGGATTGCGAAGGATGTGGGAGGCGCTGCGAAATTCGAAGCAGCGGCTAACGATCTTGCGCGTGCAATCAATGAGCAGCTATGGGATGAAGACAAGAAGGCATATATCGATTGTATCCATGCGGATGGTCGTCGCTCCGACAGCCTTAGCATACATTCGCAGGTTGTAGCCTCACTTACGGGAGTCGCTGAGGGAGAACGCAAGCAGATTATCGATGCTTATCTCGTTCAGCCTCCGGAACGCTTTGTGCAAATCGGTAGTCCGTTTATGTCCTTCTTCTATTATGAGGCGCTGGCCAAGCTGGGTGAGGTTCGCCTCATCTTGGACGATATCCGCCACCACTATGGCATGATGATCCGTCATGGCGCGACTACATGCTGGGAGCAATATCCGAATTTCCTCGAGAATCGGGCTAATCCGGATATGCTAAGCCGCAGTCACTGCCATGCATGGTCGTCTGCGCCGGCCTATTTCTTAGGTCGTGAGTTACTTGGCGTGAGAAGCTTGACGACGGGCTGGACCGAAGTTGAAATTGCACCTGTTCCATGCGGACTAACATGGGCGAAGGGCAGTGTTCCGCACCCTGCAGGCGGGCGAATTGACGTTTCATGGACCGCTGATGAGAGTAACCGGACGATGCAGCTTAACGTGTCCTATCCGGAAGGTATGGTGGCTCGTTTCCGGCTGCCGGAAGGTTATACCGGATCAATTACGGAAATAAAGCTGGGAATTATATAAGCTTAGCTATGTTATTAATGAAGAGAGGCTCCAAGGCTGCAATTGCCTTGGAGCCTCTCTTTTCGTGTTGATCCTTGTGCTTGTCTTCTCCGATTTCTCCTGTGTTTGGCGGATATGAGGGTAAGGAAGCGGACGTATCCAACAATCATTATTTTATTTAAAATACCTCTTGAATGTATCAGTGACACGTAATAGTATTAAATGTATCAGAACATACCAATTAGGATCAATCGATCAGAGGAGTGTCGGAATGGCCAATTTAAAGCTGGGAATCAATCTTGGTTTTGCAATCAACAAGTACGTTGAGCCAGAAGTGTGGACGCGTATTGTGGCTGAAGATTTAGGAATCAAATACGTTCAATTCGTCGCCGATTTGTTGAATGTTTTTCTACCGCCCGACATTGTGGACCGACAGGTGGAGAGGATCAATACGTGTACACAGAAGCATGATCTTGCGATCACGAGTACGTTTACGAGTGCATTCACGCGTGTTAACCACTTCATGCATCCGGATGCAGATACCCGCAAAGCGTGGCTGAATTGGTTTAAGCGATTCGCTGACATCTCTGTTCAGATGGGAGCGAGAACGACAGGCAGCCACTTCGGCATACTCACCTTTGCTGATTATGACGATGTTCGGCGCAGGGAATATATGATCGAAGAAGGGATCAAGAATTGGCAGGAGCTTAGCTGGTACTGTAAGGAGCTCGGTATGGAATATTTGAATTTCGAGCCGATGTCTATTCCGCGGGAAATGGCGAATACGGTCGAGGATACCAAGGAGCTGCTGGCGAGATTAAACGATGGTGCCGGAATTCCGTTCAAGGTATGTCTGGACGTAGGGCACGCTCCCCATCCGAATGATCGTGATCCATACCGGTGGGTTAGGGAGCTTGGCAGCGTCTCGCCAATCATCCATATCCAGCAAACCGAGAAGGACCACAGTCGGCATTGGCCATTCACGGAAGAATACAATAAGCTCGGCATCATTCATGGTGAGCCATTGATCGAAGCTATTGAACAATCGGGTGCAACCGATGCGGAAATTATATTCGAGCTCTCCCATCGGGAGGCGTGGTCGACCGATTTCAGAATTATCCAGGATCACGTAGAGTCGGTAAACTACTGGCGCCAGTTTATTAAGAACTAAGCAGCACGGATAACAGATTGGAGGGGGAAGGATGAAGGGCTGCGTACTGCACGGACTCGGAGATTTGCGAGTGGAGGAAGTCGATACTCCTACGCCCAAAGAGGGCGAAGTGCTTCTGCAGATCAAAGCATGCGGGGTGTGCGGATCCGACATTCCACGAGTATTCACCAAGGGAACCTACCGCTTCCCGACAATACCCGGGCATGAATTCTCAGGGCTAGTCGTACAAGCGGGAGAAGGCGTTGATCCCGGCTGGATCGGAAGAAGAGCAGCAGTTTTTCCTTTGCTGCCTTGTCGCAAATGCGCTTCTTGCGAGATCGGCGAATTCGCCCAGTGCGAGGACTACGATTACATGGGTTCGCGGCGGGATGGTGCTTTCGCGGAATTTATCTGCATCCCGATATGGAATTTGGTCGCTGCGCCCGACACGTTGTCCTATGAGGAGTTAGCCATGGTTGAACCAGCAGCAGTAGCCGTACACGCCTTGCGGCAAGCTGGAATTGGCATTGGCGATCAGGTTCTGATCAGCGGAGCTGGTCCGATCGGCATGATGCTGGCATTGTGGGCCAGAGCCTGGGGGGCATCCCGTGTATTGCTCGCGGATATTGATCCGGCTAAGCTTGATTTTGCCGTAGATCAGGGGTTTCCGGATGTATGCAATCCCTTGCAGGTCGATATCAAGAAGTGGGTATACGGGCTGACAGGACGAGGCGTAGATGTAGCGGTAGAAGGAGCCGGAAGCCAGGTTTCATGGGAGAATTGTCTAAAGTCGACCCGGAACTTTGGTAAGGTAGTGTTGATGGGCAATCCAACAGGGGGCATGAGCCTGACGCAGGATGGCTATTGGGAAATTCTCCGCAAACAGCTTACGCTAAGCGGTACTTGGAATTCTTCCTATGCGGACATTCCAAGGAACGAATGGAAGCTAGCCGTCGACTATATGGCAGCGGGCAAGCTGGATGTGAAACCACTCATTAGCCATAAGCTTGCGCTTGAGGAAATCTATGAGGGAATGGTTATGATGCGTGACCGTAAAGGCTTCTTTAACAAAGTCATGTATGTCAATTCTAACGAGTCAATGAAGGTGGGAGAGGATAAATGATGAAGGCAGCTGTTTTAGAGCAATTGGAGCAAATGGTCGTACAGGAAGTGGAAAGACCATCCGTAGATGGGGACAGTATTCTAATGAAGGTCGAGGCTGTAGGTATTTGCGGTTCGGATATCCGGATATTCCGCCATGGGAATAACAGGGTGACGCTTCCTCAAGTGCTTGGGCATGAATCTGCGGGGCGAATTGTTGAACTAGGTTCGAATGTAATCAAGTTCAAAATCGGAGATCGAATTTCTCTTGGTGCAGACGTACCTTGCGGGGAATGTATCTTCTGCAAGGCTGGAATCGGCAACAATTGTCAGATCAATTACGCTATGGGCTACCAATTCGCGGGCAGCTTCGCAGAATATGTGCTTCTGAACAAGACAATGGTAAATTTCGGTCCGATCCACAAAATCCCGGATCATATCTCCTATGAGGAGGCCGCTTTGGCCGAACCGCTTGCCTGTGTTCTAAATGCCTTGGAGCTATCGAACATTAAGCTGGGTGATTCAGTTGTTGTAATCGGTGCAGGCCCAATCGGCTGCATGATTATAGAGGTTGCAAAGCTGATGGGGGCCACGAAGGTGATCCTCGTACAACGTTCCAGACCCCGATTGGAGATGGCTAAGCAGTTCGGTGCACATGCGTATATCTGTTCATCCGAGGAGAACGCCATCGAACGGGTATTGGAGGAAACGGGCGGACTCGGAGCAGACGTGGTCATCACTTCGAACCCCTCGCCGGAAGCACAGGTGGATGCGATCTATATGGCGAAAAACCGCGCACGGGTGAACTTCTTCGGCGGTCTGCCTAAGGGGAAGTCGATGGTTACGCTAGATACTAATATTATTCACTACAAAGAGTTGTTCGTTCACGGGGCGCACGGCTCCTTGCCTGCACATCATCAGAAAGCCATTGATTTAATCGGCTCCGGCGTCATCGATATGAAGCGTTATATCTCTCATCGCTATCCCCTTGATGAGATCAACCAAGCGATAAGCGCGGCAGAAGAGCATGTCGGGATGCGGGTTATTGTGCAACCGTAAGCCTTAATAACTAAGGAGGTGCAGGTATGGGAGGCAGAATATCGCCGTCTATCATGTGCGCGGATTTCAGAAATTTGGAAACAACGATAAGAGCCTTGGAGCGAGCCCGTGTTGATTATTTGCACGTGGACATCATGGATGGAAGCTTCGTGCCTAATTTCACCCTCGGCCCAGACTTTATGAACAGTGTCAGAGAGATGACGGAAATTCCGCTCGATATTCACCTGATGATCAACCGGCCAGAAGATTTTCTTCCGATCTTCGCGATTCGTCCCGGTGATATCGTATCGGTCCACCAGGAAGCCACGATTCATCTGCAACGAACGCTTCAGCAAATTAGGGACAAGGGGGCGAGGGTTTCGGTCGCACTAAATCCTTCCACGCCAATTTATACGCTAGACGATATTCTCGACGATATCGATATCGTATTGATTATGACGGTTAATCCGGGATTTGCTGGCCAGAAGCTTATCCCTGCGACTCTAGGAAAGATCCATAAATTGAAGCAATATCTTCAACAATCCGGCCATTCGCATATCGAGATTGAAGTAGATGGCAACGTTAGCTGTGAAAATGCGCAAAAGATGCGCTTGGCAGGTGCGGATATATTCGTGGCAGGCACCTCCAGTATTTTTAAGAAGGATCAGGATTTATACGAATTGACGGAGAAGTTCCGCGAGTATATTGCGTGAGGTTGATTAGTCGATCCAGATGCATTATGTTAGTATCAGTGATACATTGCTGATGAAGGATGAGCGGATATGAACAAAAACATAAAGGAACAGCTGACTAAAGGACCGATCGCGTTATATGAGCAAATGAGGCAGAAGGTAATGGCTTTAATTGTGGAGAGACAACTGAAGCCTCATGACCCGGTTCCGTCAGAGGGAGAGCTTGCCGATCTGTTTGGCGTAAGCCGAAGAACAAGCAAACAGGCGCTCGAGCTTCTCGCCAAGGAAGGTATTCTCTATCGCTTGCCTCGGAGAGGGACTTTCCTTGCAGAGAATACGGAGACGATGCTTAAAGCTGCAGCTCTGTCAGGAATGTCGCTCGTGCCCCAGCAAGCGGTCGTCATTGTTGTTCCTATGCTGGATGAGTTTATTGGTTTGGCCGTTACTGCGTTCCTGCAGGAGGGGGCTTTTCATGGTTGGGAAGTACTCATCCGAGTGACGGGTAACGATCTTGAGCAAGAGGACGCAATTCTACGGGAGATTAGCAGCGGGGGAAGAGTACGCGGTATTGTGCTATTTCCGGGCGAGCGGAGGATGTGCGGGCAAGAGGTATTACGGCTGCACCTGAACGATTTTCCGGTCGTTATTATCGACCGGGTGTTTCGTGAAGTGGATATTACGGCGATCTACCATGATCATTTCTTGGGAGCTTATGAGATGACCAAGTATTTAATCGACAAAGGACACCGCAATGTGGGTTTTATTTCTGAGCCGATTACGGGCATTATGAGCAGGGAAGACCGCTATTATGGGTTTATTCAAGCTCAGCTTGATGCCGAGATTCCCTTTATGATCAATGCCATCATCTCGGATTGGGATAACAATCAAAAGGATTCTAGCAGATTGGAGCGTTTTTTTGAGCAGAACCCAGACATGACGGCTCTATTTTGTTCGAATGATTTAGTCGCGATACAAGTGATGAATATAGCCGAAGAATTAGGCCGTAAAATTCCGGAAGACTTATCCGTAGTCGGGTTTACAGACCTGATGATTTCCAGAGTAGGTAGAGTTTCGCTAACGACCGTAATGAAATCTCCAGAACAATTAGGCAAAAAAGCTTTTGGCTTACTCCTGCAGAAGATGGCCTCAGAGGGTAGCAGAATTGAAAGCGTTAAGCTTCCTACCCAGATTATTGAACGTGGAAGTGTTCGGAAATTGAACATGTAATTAACAAACCCGCCAATGTAACATGGCGGGTTTGTTGTTGTGTAGCTATAAATACAATGGCTTATGAATTCAGCCAGATCGATTAAGATGACCATTGCATGTGTTGCTCCCGATCAAATCCAATCTAAAACAACGCCAAGCTTCGCCTGTTTCGAATCCAATAGTAAATCCCATGCTTCCTTTGCCTGCTCGGTAGGAAAGCGATGAGTAACAAGCGATGTGGTTTGAAGCCAACCTTCTGCGATCCCTCGCAAGGTCGCATCCATATCTTCTTGGCTCCAGCCGGATGGACAATGCAAGGTGACCTTTTTGGTACGGAGCATTTGGATATCAATCCGGCCATCCTCGCCGAGAAATCCAGCCGAAACCAAGTGGCAGCCGTACTGCGCGAAAGAAATTAATTCCGTTACCGTTGCTAATGATCCCACCGTATCCACTATAATCGAGAAGGTATCCCTGACATCCTGAAGGGCTTCCTTCATAGAAGATACTTTCGTGTTTACTTTGCGAATACCTTCAGGAAGCAGGTCCAAGCGGTTATTATGTCTACCAAGTACAATGACATGAGCTCCGCGATGCATTAGCGTTTGGGCAGCCCATTGCCCAACCATTCCATCTCCAATAACGACTGCATAATCGCCCTTTTTAACGGGTGGACACATGCCACAGCTATAACCAACCTGAGTCAATACGAGCCCTGAATAAGCAATGGGTTCCGCTTCAGCCGGTAGCTTCCAAACCTGGCTTTCATGGGTGACAGCAGGACTGACATGTCCTCCAGTAGAATAAAACATCCCATTCACCTTGCTGATCGTAGCAAAGACTCGATCGCCAACTGCAAAGCCTTGTACGCCTTTTCCCAGAGAAGTGATTGTGCCAACCTTTTGATACCCTGCTACCTGCGGAAAAGGAAGCGGATCACCGTCCCTGAACGGTGTTTCCCCATCGGTTCTCTCCCCACGGAGAAACGAGGACTCCGTTCCATTGCTAATCCAAGAATGCTCGACGTCTATCATAACCTCATCATCCTGTAGATCGGGAATGCTGACATCTTGATAGGCTACCTTCAGTTTCTCAGTAAAAACGACCCCTTTTCCTATCATAGGGAATCACCGTTAACGGAAGCTTCTTCGAAGTCCTCTTGGGGGTGGAAATAAACCTTAAGCGCTTTTTGCTCTCTTAGTAGCTGCACCGCTTCATCATATTTAGTAAACCAACCATGATGGGTTTGGAGGCACTCCATGTTTAAGCCTTTATTCGCCACCAGATCTATCAACAGATCATGATCTCTTTGAATGAGTCCCCGATATTTGTAAGACTCCAGCTTAAAGCCTTTAAACCATAAATGGTCGGCGTATTTCAATTCCCCTCTTAATACGCCAAAAATAACGATATGCTCCCCTACGAAGTTGAATAGATTTTGCACGGAAGGTGCTGCTCCCACACAGTCGTAGCCAAAGTCGAACTTTTCATCGGTCAAATCGCTAACTAGCTTGGCTTCAGCAAGACCAAGATCATGGATAAACTGAACGCGTTCTTGGTTCAAGTCTATCCCTACAACACGGGCGGCTCCCCATAATTTAGCCATTTGTACGGCCAGAATCCCTGCAGGTCCAAGCCCTGAGATAAGTATGGTTTTCCCTTTCAAATCCCCAAGCTGCAGCATTCCGATCATGACGCATTTAAGCAGCTCGAATGAAACCGCTTGTTTATAAGTAATCGAATCGGGCAGCTTCAGTAAATCCTCTTCTCTAAAGCAAACATATTGCGCATAAGCACCTGGAGCATCGCCAATATGTTCAAGCGCCGCAACACGATCACCCACTTTAAATTTACGGATCCCGCTTCCGATCGCTTTTACTACACCCGCCATTTCATGTCCGGGAAAACCGTATGGCAAAGGATACTCGGGAGCAAGCGAATAATCGAACATATTAATTCCGCCAAGCATATTCATATCCCAGCGCGGACAAGTCGAAACAATTTGAATCTCCACCAGTATTTCAAAGTCTTTAGCATCAGGGATTGCAGTCTCGATAATTGAATATTGCTCTTTTCCAGAAATTTGCAATGCTTTCATATCAAAGCTCCATTCTATAGTTGAAGTGTGAATATCATTCCACCTTCATTGTAAGAGATATATCCTTCGAAGTATTTGTTAAATCTTACTTGGATTCACGTAAGCAGCAGTTAAATTGTACATATTCAACACCTATATACACTTTTGATTTATATAATATTTCACTCTTTCGAATATATTCAATTGAAAAGGGTTTACAAGCGATTCGGCTTTAACTAATGTTAGGCATATGGACGTGTACGGAAAAGGGAGGCGGGATGAATTGAGGATAAGAAATTATGGTAAGGTCTATCATGATTCTACGGTTACGACTAGACCTGAATACAGAACGGGTGGCATACATCCGACCTATGAATTGCTTTTTCTTGCGTCGGGTTCTTACCAATTGCATTGGTTGGGTGAACAATACGAGGTCTCAACGTCATCATTATTTATTTTAACGCCCAATACCCCGCATGATTTAATCATCCACTCCAAAAATGCTGTTTTTTGGTATATCGAATTAACGGGCATTGAGGAGGAGCCTTATCTCTCGAAATTGCAAAATATTTTATTATGGAATAGGCTGCAATCCGGATTAGATCCCCATTTCACTTCGTCCCCTCTCATGCAGCTATGTTTGAGCGAAGTCAGCCAAATGCTGGACATGAAGCTTCACGATCAACCCTATGGCGAACAATTACTGCTGCTAAACGTGCAAAAAATTTTACTTCTGGTTAAGGGTACGCTCGAGTTGTACGGAAAAGATAGGAAGCTGAGTAACAGCAGCACGGCACTCTCATCAGGTTATTCTTTAAGCAAAGAAGTAATCAAAGCGTTAGCAGGTTACATGGAATCCACCTATAAAAGCAAAATTACATTACATGATTTAACGCGTATTAGTAATTTTCAAGCTACCTATTTAATTAAAAGATTCAAAGAGGAAACGGGATTTACTCCGATTGATTACTTATTGGAGCTGCGCATGGAGGCAGCGAAAACGTACTTATCCACTACGGAAATGCCGATTCAAAAGGTGGCTGAGGAAACAGGGTATCCCAATATCCATCATTTCAGTGGAGAATTCAAACGGAAAACAGGTCTAAGCCCAACGAACTGGCGAAAGCAGAAATCAGCATCGGAATAGCTAATATTCTGTAAATACTTCCCTAGCCTATTAAGGTAGACTGATCTTGATTTACGATCAGATAACTAAGGGAGAATGCCATTTATGAGTAAAGATGAATTCCCACGTCTTCATCAACGGCTGCAGGAGAAGTCCGAGAATCCGGGAGCAAGAACGGTGATCTATGTTGCCATTGGGGACAGTGTGACCCAAGGCTGCCTAGGCCCGAATGAGATTGAGCATGAACAAGTCTATCATGAGCTTCTGCGTCGTCGAGTAGAGAAACATTATCCCGAGGCTAATTTTAATGTCATTAATTCAGGAGTCGGCGGGAATACGGCGGAGCAGTCCAGATCACGCTGGGAGCGTGATGTCCTTCTCTACAAGCCGGACTTAGTAACGATTTGCTTTGGTCTCAACGATTGTCATGGGGGCGAAGCAGGAATAGAAACGTATATAACGGCTATTGGTGACCTTGTTAATCGGATACGGATAGAGACAGAAGCGGAAATACTAATTTTATCCACGATTATGATGCTCAAAACCGGTAATCCAAACGTACCAAACCTTTATCAAGCTATGGTTCCTGATTTTATCCTCCTATACGAAGAGGGTACCTTACTAAAGTATAACCAGGCGCTTCGCAGCTTTGCTGCTGATCATGCTATACCTTTGCTTGACGTATATGCGATCTGGGAGCAGATGGAGCAAGCAGGTGTTGATATTCATACACGCTTGTCGAATGGAATCAATCATCCGGATATTGCCTTCCATCAACAGTTGTCTGCTCTGCTTGAAGCTAGGCTTCTGGAGTAATCAATCCTATGCGTATGATCGAGAGCTTTATTAGAAGGAGCTGGGTATTTAAATGGCGCAAATAGGCGTGATCATTCAGCAAGGCCCACAGCATTGGGCGATTATTCAGCAGGAAAATGGCTTTGGAAGCGTAGCTTTATCGGGAGTCTGGGCGGGCATGATCGATCGGGTAATTACCCACGCTCAGGTTTTGGCTCGAATCGTTAACGAAGCGGATGGAAGAATAGCTGTCCCTTGGCGGCCCTGTAAGATGCAAGAGGGGCAGGCTTGGGAGATCATCTTGGATGAAATTCCGGCAGGAGGATTATATCGACTTGAAACCTGCATGCAAATCGATAACCATCCGGCTTTGGAATGGGCTGCCCGAGGGGATATGATCCACCATATCGGAGTGGGAGATATCTGGGTTATAGCTGGGCAAAGCAATGCTGCTGGTTATGGCAAAGGTCCTATTCAAGATGCGCCGCAGCTCGGCATTCATTTGCAGCGACATAACGGGATATGGGGTTTGGCATCCCATCCGTTTAACGAGTCTACAGCTTCCATTCACTATGAGAATAGAGAATTTGCGAATCCGGGCCATTCCCCGTTTCTAGCCTTTGGTAAAATGATTCAGGATAAAACGAGTCTACCAATCGGATTCCTGCAAACCGCATTTGGCGGATCGCCTTTAAAGGCTTGGAATACGGATGAGGATGGTTTTTTATACCGCCATATGATGAAAATCATTGCATCCGCAGGAGGCAAAGTTCGCGGTATATTATGGTATCAAGGCTGTTCGGACTGCAATCCTGAGGAATCCTCCAGCTACCTAGTACGATTTGAGAAGATGATTCAACATATCCGTCGAGATCTGAACGTTATGGATTTGCCTATATTAACGGTTCAGCTTAATCGATGCACGGATGCAGCTACCATAGAGGGTAATCAATCATGGGGAAGAGTGAGGGAAGCCCAGAGACAAGCTGCTCTTACCATCCCTGATGTGTACACAGTCCCTGCCTTGGATTGTCCGTTGTCAGATAGCATACATAACAGTCCTGCCGGAAATATAATCATTGGCGAGAGATTGGCTAAGGTTGCATTAGCTCATATATATACGAATGCACGTGTATCCGCAGCCGCCCCTAATCTATCATCCGCTGTTTGGCTCCATGAAGGTAAGATTGCTAGTATTTGCTTGAGGTTTGCCAATGTGGCTGGTTATCTTATTGCCATTGGCCCGACGGATAAAGTGTTCACTGTTGAAGACGCAAACGGAGAAATGGCGTGTACCCAGTGGGAAATAACGGCTCGCAATGAGATCACGCTGCGCTTATCTAGGGATCCCGAAGGGGATACTTTCGTTCATGGTGCATATGAAATGAATCCTTCCAGTCATTTGCCGTTGGATACGGGCACTTATATGCCGATGCTTGCCTTTTATAAACAGCAAGTAAAGTTAGGTGTGTAATCTCAATTCATTGTAAATGAATATATCTACAAAACTCGAAGAGCCCGTCAGGACAAATTCCTGACGGGCTCTAAGCAATTTACGTAATATTCAAGAGTTTAATGTGTAAGTCAAACACAATCTCCCTACCAAGTTCGGACGATTAATAGATACCGCAAAGAATCTTCATGGTTTCTATGTCATCCTGTACTAGACTAAGCGGCGTGCGGTTCTCGTGGCAGTACGCGATACAGTAACTGCTTTCGTTCTGGAAGCCTTCATATCGGTCTGAATTTTTTTAAGTAGACAAAAATGTTTGTTTATTATAGTGTTATGTTTAAAACGAACACAACAAAAAGAAAGCATAAGAGGAGATGTTAAGGAATGTCTGCAAAAGTTAGATTAAACCGAATGTTCAGCGCTCAAGGGAAATGTTTTGATGTTGCCATAGACCACGGATTCTTTAATGAGTTTTCTTTTCTTTCCGGTATCGAGAATATGAAAAACGCAGTTGAAACAGTCGTTCAAGCGGCGCCGGATTGTATCCAGCTGAGTGCGGGGCAGGCGAGGCACCTGCAGGAAATTCCGGGCAAGCAGAAGCCGGGACTTGTGCTCAGGACGGATGCTGCCAACATTTATGGAAACGTGCTTCCGCGCTTCCTGTTCAGCGAGCTGATTGATCGGGCGATTGAGCAGGCTGTACGTCTTGATGCCGTCGCAGTGTGCGTCAATCTGCTTCTGCTCCCGGGCCAGCCTGAGCTGCACCATCAGTGCATACGCAATATTACGCTGCTAAAGACGGAATGCGAGAAATACGGAATGCCTCTGATGGTAGAGCCGCTTGTCATGCTGCCGAATGAAGAGAAAGGCGGCTATATGGTGGACGGAGATCTTCGCAAGATAATGCCCCTTGTCCGTCAAGGCGTAGAGCTCGGCGCGGATGTCATCAAGGCGGATCCTTGCGACGACGTGACGGAATATCATCGTGTGATTGAAGTAGCCTCCGGTATCCCGGTACTGGTTCGGGGCGGCGGACGCGCAAGCGACGAGGAAATCGTCGGCCGTACGGTCGAACTGATCAAGCAAGGAGCCTCCGGGATCGTATACGGCCGTAACGTCGTTCAGCATCCCAACCCTGCGGGCATGACATCCGCTCTAATGAGCGTTGTGCATAACGGAGCGACAGCCGAGCAAGCTCTGGCTATTCTGAAGGGAGAGCAAAACTAATGGCTAGAAAAACTATCTCGTTTGGCGTCATTGGCTGCGGCCTAATGGGCAAGGAGTTTACAAGCGCTGCGGCGCGCTGGTGCCATCTGACGGATGTAGGCTTCGAACCGCATATCGTAGCCGTCTGCGATGCCAATCCTGCCGCGACCCAGTGGTTTCAAGACCATGTATCGAGCGTCAGGAATGCGTACACGGATTATAAGGAGCTGCTTGCGGATCCTTCCGTAGAGGCGGTTTATTGTGCGGTGCCGCATAATCTGCATGAGCAAATTTATATCGACATTATCCGCGCAGGCAAGCATTTGCTGGGGGAAAAACCGTTCGGAATAGATCGTAAAGCCAATGCCGCGATAATGGCCGCGATTAAGGAAAACCCTGGAGTGGTCGTGCGCAGTTCTTCCGAATTTCCGTTTTTCCCTGGAGCGCAGCAAATTGTACAGTGGGTGAACGACGGGGAATTCGGGAAAATCATTGAAGTCGAAGCGGGTTTCTGGCATTCCAGCGACCTGGACCCCACCAAAGCGATCAATTGGAAAAGACGGATTGCAACAAATGGAGAATATGGCTGCATGGGCGATCTTGGCCTGCATGTGCTTCACTTACCGCTTCGGTTTGGCTGGAAGCCCGCGAGCGTTCGGGCTTTGCTATCCAAAATCGTTGAAGAAAGACCGGACGGAAAAGGCGGAACCGCGCCTTGCGAGACGTGGGACAACGCGATCCTCGCTTGCGACGTTAAGACGGACGATCAGCAATTTCCAATGGTTCTGTCCACGAAGCGGATTGCGCCGGGACATGCCAACACATGGTTTATTCGTATCCAAGGTACGAGAATGTCAGCGGAGTATACGACGAAAAATCCAAAACAGGTGTCCTCCCTTCCGTATGAACCGGGCGGGCAGCAGGCTTGGCATGTCATCGATATGCCTTACAAGTCCGCTTACGGTACGATTACCGGCAGCATCTTCGAATTCGGATTTTCAGATTCCATCCTGCAAATGTGGGCGGCGTTCTGCGATGAGATAGTGAACGGCCTTGAAGGCATGAGTCAGCCGTTCACATGCGCATTGCCCGAAGAAGCTGCAGGTAGCCATTGTCTGTTCACTGCGGCACTGGAATCCGATAAGTCGGGCGGAACAGCGGTTATTGACTGGGGGGGCTTGGCGTGAGTGGCTGGGATGGTGCCAATCCGGAAATTATCGTAGCAGGACATATTTGTCTGGATGTTATTCCATCTATGAATGGCATGAGCCATGGACAAGGCATAGGAGAAATACTCGCTCCAGGCAAGCTGATTGGCATCGGTCAGGTCCATTTGTCTACGGGCGGGACGGTTTCCAATACGGGGTTAGCCTTGCATAGGCTTGGCCTGCCTGTCAAGCTGATGGGAAAGATCGGCAATGATCTGTTCGGTGATGCAATATTAAATATTCTCAAGAACTACGGAGAATCTCTTGCCGATGGAATGATTGTCGCCGGGGGGGAGCACAGCTCCTATTCGCTTGTAATCAGCCCGCCGGGAGTTGACCGGATATTCCTTCATTGTACCGGAGCCAATGATACCTTTACGGCAGAGGATGTACCAAACGTCTCCCTGCCGGGAGCGAGGTTATTCCATTTTGGCTATCCTCCGCTCATGCGCAAGATGTACCAGCAGGAGGGAGCCGAGCTCGAGCGCTTGCTGTCTAAAGTCAAGGAGGCAGGATTGACCGTTTCGCTGGACATGGCGCGGCCGGAGCCTGACTCGCCTGCCGGGCAAGCGGATTGGTTGAAAATTCTTATGCGCGTATTGCCGTTCGTGGATGTATTTCTTCCAAGTTTTGAAGAAATCCTGTACATGCTGCGGCCTGAGAAGTATCGAGAGCTATGCGAGCTTTATGGAACGACTGAGCTGCTTGCCTGGGCCGACGGAGCGCTGCTTAACTCGTTATCCGGCCAACTATTGGGCATGGGGGCGGCTATCGTCGGGCTAAAGCTCGGCGATCATGGGCTTTATTTGCGGACGACGGCCAGCGTTGAACGTCTCCGAGGAATGGGGCAATGTGCCCCAGATGCCGAACGGTTGCAGAACTGGAGGGAACGGGAACTGCTTGCACCGTGTTACATAGTGGAGTCCGTGGGTACAACAGGAGCGGGAGACTGCACGATTGCCGGATTTCTTGCCGGGCTTGCCAAGGGGCTGACGATAGAGGAAATGGCACTGGGCGCGGTTGGTACTGGCGCTTGCAATGTAGAGCAGGCCGACGCGGTTAGCGGTATTCCGAGCTGGGGGGACGTGCAGGGACGAATCGCTGCGAGCTGGGAACAACGTGATACCGTTCTGTCGCTGCCAGACTGGTCTCATCGTCCAGGGGCGGGCATATGGGAACGGGATGCATAACGAACGAAGAAAATGAGGAAACGGGAGGGAATGACATGTCGCTTACAAGAAGCGAAGTGAGGCAGGCGCAGGTGCGCGCGTCAGGGATGATTGCGGAGGCAGGAATTGTGTTGAGTGATGAGGAAAAGGAAAACATTGAGGTCGCCGGCTTTGGACTGGGCAATCTCCATGTGCAAGGCCTTGAGCTGATTACTTATATCAATACGGATCGCTACTGTGCCAAGGATCTTGTCCTGTTTCCTGGACAGACATGCCCCGAGCATCGGCATCCGACCATAGACGGCATACCAGGCAAGATGGAGACTTTTCGCTGCCGCTGGGGCAGCGTGCTGCTGTACGTTGAAGGTGAAGCTACTGTCGATATTCAAGCGGTTGTACCGCCCGAAAGCGAGGCGTCCTATACCGTATTTCATGAGGTTATTCTCTTGCCTGGTGAGCAATATACCATCCCGCCGAACACGAATCATTGGTTCCAGGGTGGTCCGGAAGGCGCGGTCGTATCGGAATTTTCGAGTACAAGCCGGGATGAACTGGATATTTTCACAGATCCGCTGATTGCGAGAATGCCCATCGTCATAGAAGATGAATAGTTCGGGTAAAATGCAGGCAGCGCTTGGGTACTGCTATGTGGGGATAACAGGACGCACAGTTCAACGGAGCTGCGAGGGATAGCCCGTGATTCAGCCGAAAGAATCACTTTCTTACCGGCTGGAGTTGAATATCGCTACATGAGCGTGGATAATAGAGGCATACCGGAAATTGAGGTCATCGGAGGCCAGTACTTATGAAACCAAGTTTATATCAAGGATTAAATGCTCGACAGCAGCAGATGCTGGAGCATTTCTCCCGCGAAGGCGAGCTCCGTATCGCAGCTTTGAAAGAAACGTATCAAGTAACGGAAATGACCATACGTCGTGACCTCGAAAAGCTGGAAGAAGCCGGGGCGATCAAGAGAACCTTTGGAGGCGCGATTTTCGTCGGCAAAGATATCGCACTGCAGGAGAGGGCCGGTATTCTGACGGAAGAAAAGGCCAAGATCGGCCGATATGCCGCAAGCCTAATCTGCACGGGAGAATCAATCTTCATCGATGGGGGAACGACGACGCTGCAGCTGGCCAAATTTTTGCCGTCCGGCATGAATATTACCGTCGTTACGAATGCGTTAAACGTAGCAGCGGAATTGTCCGGCAAGCAAATTCCGGTGCTTGTGACCGGTGGCATGCTGCTGGAAGCAACGAACTCGCTCGTCGGTCCGATCGCTGCGCAGAGCTTGGCGAGCATGGCGTTCGATCGTGCTTTTCTTGGGGCGACCGGCCTCAATATCGAGCATGGTTTTAGCAATTCCAATATTTATGAGGCTGAGATCAAACAGACAGCTATTCGCCAAGCCTCGGAAACGAATATTTTGTTAGATCATTCCAAATTCGGAGCTAAGGTGCTCGTATCATTCGTATCTTTGTCCGGTGTAGATCGGATCGTATCGGATCAATGGCCGGATGAGAGTCTGCAATTGGCGTGCCGAGAGGCGGGGGTCCGACTGGAAGTGGCGAATTAGTTGATAGTTGCAGACTTGTGTCCTGGGCGAACTGATATCAGAACATGAAAAGAACCGCCAACACTAACCACCGTGGTACCCATTGTCTTGGAAATATTAGAGATGAAAAAGAATTTTTTTCTTCAGATGATCTTGGGAGCACTGAAGAATGTCACAATACACGAAATTTTTTTTTGAAACCGACCTGGAAATAAAGATACCAAAAGGAAATGTTTTTATTTTAGCGGACAACGCACTAAGAGGCCTTGGAAGTCTTAATTTTGGTCCTTTACCTATAGAAGACATCATTGGTAAGGTTCTTGGATATAGCAAATGAGTAATTTGTGTAATTGATAACCTATAGCTTGAACAATGATTTTTCCTACTGAAGTAAAGTTCATTCCGTCAAATAAAACCTGGCATAATTGTTGGGTTTTATTGCGTGGTTATTCAATTAATAACAACGAAACATTTGCTCTAGTGGGTCTGATGAAATCATGGATCTCAAAAACTTTCGCCGAGCGATTTTCAGGACTTCCCCCCTGAATCTCGCTTGGCTTTTTTTCTCGCTCTTTTCTCCTGCTCTTCAGCTCATTTGGCAAGCGCCTGGGGGCGCCTTAATCCGAAAAGCCATCCCGAAACGATTATAGTCGTCCTGCCCGAAGCCAGGCCTCTCAGCGAATTGTCCTTCCGAGACGACGGAGCCACTTTCGTTCATCCGCTTGCTCTCCTGGTGCACAATTCTGTGGGGGATCGCGCAGGTACGATAGACAAAGCCGTAGCCCAATTGATCGTCATATAAAGGGACAGGTCTGTCTTCTTCGCACTGAATTTGGGTGTAACCGATCCGCGTTCCTTCCTTTCTAGGGAGTTAGTTTCTTATTTCCTCTCATTTTTGACGACGTGCATAGCGCCGTCAAGCAAGGCAGGACAACTAGATGTAATTCCGAAGCAATTGGACATGTATTTGGTAAGTAAGCAGGAATGTTATTGTTCTATAATGAGGAGGCGATCATCGGAATCGACAGAAGAGGATGGGATGTGTTGGCAATGACATCGAAATGGGAGAGTACGAATCATACAGATTGCCGTTGGAGCATGCCGGAGGTGCTATTGCCGGAAATACCGGATTATGCGGTGGTGATAACCGACTTCGGCGCAGTTGGCGATGGACGAACCGACAATACGGATGCTTTCCGCCAAGCGATCGCCTGTTGCGTGAACGCGGGGGGAGGGAAAGTGGTTATACCGCCGGGCATCTGGTCGACGGGCCCGATTAAGCTTGCGAGCCGCTTGGAATTGCATGCGGAGGCTGGGGCAGTTGTACAGTTCAGCAAGCGATCGGGTGATTATCCACTCATAGCTTCCCAGTTCGAGGGCAAGCCGTCAATTCGCTGCCAATCGCCGCTCGATGCAGAAGATGCGGAGCACCTGGCCATTACGGGAAAAGGCGTATTTGACGGTGGAGGGGATGCGTGGCGTCCGGTCAAGCGGTTGAAAGTGACGGCAAAGCAATGGGACAATCTTCAGCGCACCGGCGGCGTTTTGGATAAAGAAGGAGACATATGGTGGCCGTCTGTAGCGGCGATGGAAGGTGCCGCCCTCGTAGAGCGATTGATAGGCGAAGGGAAGCGGGAGCCGAAGGATTATTTGTCTTGCCGAGACTTCTTGCGTCCGAATCTGCTTAGCTTCCGCAGATGCGGACGCGTCTTGCTTGACGGGCCGACCTTCCAAAACTCACCGGCATGGAATCTTCATCCGTGGGCATCGGAGCATGTGACGATCCGCAACATAACGGTGCGCAATCCGTGGTTCGGACAGAACGGCGACGGGCTCGATATCGACTCATGCCGTTATGTCGCTGTGGAAGGCTGTTCCTTCGACGTAGGCGACGACGCCATCTGCTTGAAGTCGGGCAAGGATGAAGCGGGGCGGACATTAAGTATGCCGAGCGAATATATCAGCATTAACAATTGCACTGTATACCACGGACACGGTGGCTTCGTGATTGGCAGTGAAATGTCCGGAGGCGTCCGTTATGTCCATGTGAGCGACTGCAATTTCATGGGAACCGATATCGGGCTTCGGTTCAAGAGTGCCAGGGGGCGTGGAGGAGTCGTCGAGGATATCGTCATCGAACGTATTCGTATGACGGACATTGCGGGCGAGGCGATCTCCTTCCACCTCTTTTACGAAGGCGTCGAGGGTTCGGGATCCGCGCGCGATGAATGGTTTCCGGCTACGGCCCAGACGCCGGTGTTCCGCGGCATTCAAATTCATGATGTCTATTGCGATGGAGCGGACATAGCGTTGCTTGTAAATGGGCTGGCGGAAATGCCGCTTGAGGGAGTGGCGGTGCGACGGTTTACCGCATCCAGCCGGCAAGGTGTCATTTGTCATCACGTCAATCGCCTGACGCTCGAGGATGTTGCGCTCTACACGGAAGAAAGCCCGCTCGTGAGGCTGCACCAGAGCCGGGATGTAGACATTATTCGTCTAGACGGAACGGGAGCGAATAATGACGGCATGATGCTAGCGTTATCGGGCAGCCTCACAGCGGGAATACAATGCCGTGACCCGCGAACGGCTGTCACGCAGCGGGCTGTATGGGCAGCCCCAGACGTTGACAGGAACGCGGCGATTGTTCGCCCCGTTTAATATTTATGGGATTGCCTGTAGCGTATGGGCGCTACGCCCGCGAATTTTTTGAACGTTTTGTTGAAATGGGAAATATGCTCGAAGCCGACCTGCTCCGCTATGGCATGCACCTTCTGGCGGGTCGTTCGGAGCAGCTTCTGCGCTTCGCGGATGCGGATCACCCGTACGTATTCGCTGATATGGAAGCCAGTCAGCTTCAAGAAGACGCGGCTCAAGTATGCCGGGCTAATGAAAAAATGTTTGGCCAACTGCTCCAGCGTCAGCGCTTCGCGGTAGTGTGCTTCGATATAAGCCATTATCTCAGCAACCTTCTCATGCATCGGATGGTTCGAGCCTGGCGCTTCGGGACTGACCGCATGCAGGCGGTTCAGCCGAATCAGCAGCTCAAGGAGCAGATGGCGTACGTAGCTATCGTAAAGAGAATTCTCTTCCTTGCATTCGGCAACCATTTGGACAAGGAGACGCTCAATCTCGGGCTGCTCCTTCACGGGAGTCCGCAGCAAGGTCGATTGTTGAAAGGGAGGAAAATTCAGAACGTTGCCGTCCGATTCGCGAAGAAATTCAGGCGCGAAATGAATAAGCACCCGCTCGAAATACTTCACCTGCGAGCTCGCGGTGGAGTGAAGCTCGTGGGGGACGATCACGACGATATCGCCTTTCTGCGCGGTAAATATTTTGCCGTTTACAAGATACACCCGCTCTCCCTCCAGCAGGCAATACAGCTCGTAGCAGGCATGAGAGTGGGCGCGAGGCATGGCGGAGGAGCTAGTGCTGCGCATATGCTGAATGACGAACGAAGCATCACCGATCATATGTTTCTTGCCGATTAGGTCATTCATCCTTATAGTGCCCCCTTAGTCATTCTATCAAGTATCGCTTTGCATGGCCGGTAAGCAAGAGGCGAAACAGAGCTTGGATAAGCTGCTGTTTCGCCTTTTGGTTTTATTTTTTAGTTTGCTGCGTACCATGCCGAGAATTGCTTTTGGTATTCCGCGAGATAGGTGTAGAAGCCCGCTGCCTTTAGCTTATCAAGCGCTCTCGGGAAGTTTTCCTCGTAGTCAAGGAAGCCGCTGGCGATCGGCGCCAGAAACTCGGAGAAGACGCCGTTGATCTTCGTTTCTTCATTTTTGACCGGAGCATTGTCGAAGTTGAAGCCCGCGCCTTTGGAAATGATCGCTTCGTCGTCCCATACTTTGTATTGCGCAATGAAATCGTCGGGTACGGTTTTGTCGAAGCGAATAAAGTTTTTGTTCATCAGCAGCCAGTCGGGAATAAGGGAATCGGACGTAATTCGCGTCAGACGGCCGTTTTCGTCAAGTGAGTAGTCTTTATCCAGGATGCCGTAAGCAAACAGGTCGTATAGCTCCTGATTTTTTTGCAGCAGATTGAAGAACATCACATAACGTTCCGGATCGGCGGCATTGGAGGATACGAACCAAGCGGTGCTGTACGTGCCGCGGCTGATCTTAGGCAAATCCTTGCTTAGGAAATAGTTCGTGAGCTTGGCTGTCGGGACGGCTTGGGAGATCGTCGCTGCGCCTTCGAACGGACGCGCCGCCGTACCTGCCCAGAACATCGCTTTGCCCGAGTTCCAATCGGATTGCAGCTGCGGCGTATTGGTCGCGGCGTACCTTGGAATAATCCCCTTCACGTACCAGCTTCTCATAAGCTGGGAGTAGGCTTTGAACTCTTCGCTTTCGAACCAGCTAATCAATTGATCGTCATCGCTCGATTCGTCAATCGCAAGGAAATCGTTTTGCCAATACAGATTTTTGTCCGTATATTCGTACATCAGCATTCTGCGGGCATCCGTGCTTGCATAGCCGACCAGCTCCGGATGAGCGGCATGCACTTTATCGTAAAATTGCTCAAGCTCCGCGAGCGACGACACACTGCTCATGCCAACCTCCTCGAGAAGATCCTGACGGACGAGCACGCTGTAGAATTCGCCAGAGTTTGGCTTGTTGCCGACCGGAATGGCATATTGCTTGCCGCCTAGCTGGAACGCTTTGAATGAATTGTCGTCGACTGTTTTTTTCATATCCGCGGCAACGGTTTCCATATAAGGAGTCAGGTCTGCGTACATTCCTTTGGCTACGGATTTGACCATATAGTTCGTATCGGTGTAGGTTGCGAAATCTTCGCCGGTCGACAGCATGAGATCGGTTTTGCCGCCGCCGTATTCGGTCCATGGGATAAATTGAAACTCGATGTCGGCGTTAATTTCTTTTTTGACAAGATCCTTGAATTCGGCTTTCGCAAGCGCCTTCATACGTGGAGATTCCTCTCCATAGAGAATGATCTTCAGCTCGGCAGGCTTAAGCTCCGTGCCAGCGCTTTCATTATTTCCGCCGGCAGTGCTTCCCGGCGTTCCACCCGTCTCGCCGCCCTTGCTGCAGGCAGAGAGGAGAAGCAGCGTTGCGAGGAACAGACTTACCCATACTCGTTTCTTTAACATGCGTGAACCCTCCTGTTATGTTCTGTTTATTTATTGTTTAATGGCATGAGGGAACGGCCCCGATACTTATCGCTTGGATGGTTCCATCATACCATGTACAACCAGTTCGATGATGAACAAGCTAGCCCTTAACGGAGCCGACGATAATGCCCCTGACAAAATAACGCTGGAGGAACGGATACAAGATGGCGATAGGCAGCACGGTCAGGCAGGTCATGGCCATCTTGGCGGTTTCGAGCGGCGGGGCGATTACAGCGCCGCCGATCTGCGTACTGTTTCCCGACGCAAGATATTGAATGTTCGACATCATGAAGTACATCATGTATTGAATCGTGTACAGATTCTGGTCCGAGATCAGCATTAACGAGAGGTAGAAGTCGTTCCAGAACTGCAGCGCGTAGAACAGCGAGATGGTGACGAGGCCGACTTGGCCGAGCGGCAGCATGATCCGGAAGAAGATGCGGATGTGGCCCGCCCCGTCGATTTGCGCCGATTCGACAATCTCGTGCGGAATGCTTTTGAAATAGTTGGCTTGCAGGTACATGAGAAATACGTTGAGCAGATAAGGAACGAACAGCCCCGCAAGCGTGTCGTCTAGATGATAATATTTGGTGCTCAAAATATACCAAGGCAGCGTGCCCCCGCTGAAGAGCATTGTGAAATACGCCAGAAAGGCGAAAAAATTGCGATAGCGGAAGCCTTTGGCCGAGATCACGTAAGCATAAGCGGTCGTAACGAGCACAGCGCATGCGGTGCCGAGCACCGTGACGACGACGGAGGTCAAGTAAGCCTGGAAGATCTGATCTGCCTTCGAGTTGAACATGAAGGCGTAAGTGTCCAGGCTGAATCCGCGAGGCAGGAAGGAGTAGCCTTCCGCTGCGAGCTTCGATTCCGTCGACAGCGAGCCGGATAAGGCAAGCACGAACGGCGCCAGACAGATGAGGGCGAATATGCCGATGCAAATGTAGAAAATAATGATAAGCGTTCGATTTTCTTGCATAGTAGCCATAGCGCATGTCTCCTAAAATAGTTTGCTTTCTTTGTCATACCAGCCTGCGAGCTTGTTCGCGACCAGGACAAGGATAAATCCGAATACGGACTGATACAACGTAATCGCCGAAGCGAAGCCGAACTCCCCTGATCGGATCGCCGTCCGATACACGTACACGTCGATAATGTCGGTCGTCGGAAGCAACAGCGGATTGAGGAACGTAACCCCCATAATCATGCTGAGGTCGCCCTTCAGCATGCCGCCGATGCTGAGCAGCGTCAGTAGGATAATTGATGGAATGAGCAGCGGCAGCGTAATGCGCGTAATCAACTGAATTCTGGATGCGCCGTCTATTCGGGCTGCTTCATAATAAGACGTATCGATGCCTTGGAGGACCGCGTAATAGATGATTGCTCCATAGCCCGCGCTCTTCCAGATGTTCGCGGCGACCAGAATGACGACGAACATCCACGGATCGGAATACCAGTCGACTGGCGCCATGCCGAACGTGCTGAACAGTCGGTTGATCAGCCCCTTATCGTAGTCCAGGAGGGAGAACAGAATGGCGCCGATGACGATCCAGGAAATAAAATAAGGAAAAAACATGACGCTTTGCGTGATTTTAATGAAGGACTTGCTTCTCAGCTCGTTCAATATAATGGCGATCGAGACCGAGAAGAACGTGCCAGTCAGCATATACAGTACGTTCAGCATGACGGTGTTGCGAGTCGCGCGAATCGCGCTGTCCATGCTGGAGAAGAAAAAATTGAAATTTTCGAAGCCCGCCCAAGGGCTTCCGAATATGCCTCCATTATAATTGTAGTTTTTGAAAACGAGGATGAGGCCGCTCATAGGCAGGTAGGCGAACAGAATCAATACAATAACTCCGGGCAGCGCAAGCAGCAGAAGCGGGCTGTCGTTGCGCAGCGCTTGGAGTCGGCTCTTGCGGCCTGCGGGTCTGGACGCCTGTAACGCTTCGTCTGACATCGTTAATCACTCCTTCAAGATCTCGGTAAAATGGAAGCCTGCCGTCGCTTGATGTAACGAAGAGGCGGTGTGCTTACCTGAATACAGCATATATCCGCCGGAAATGTAAACGCTATCATAAAGAAGTGAAAAAGCTTAAATATGACGGGTTCAGATGGCTTAAAAAAAGTGAAAAAGCTTAAATAACCATTTGGACAATCATTTTTGACCATAAAAAATCCCTCCAAGCATCCTTTGGAGGGATTTCTAAAAATATAGGAAAGTATATCATTTGGCCATACTTTCTCTATATTTCTCCGGAACGAAACGCGCACCGCCATAAGGACGGCGACAGCCGTTCCACCTTGCAAGCTATGGTTAATTAATCATTTTGCTGTAGGATATGATTCAAGCGCCATTTGGAGGGTGTAACGCCGTAACGTTTTTTGAACAAGGTGGTGAAATAGGTGCTGCTGCTGTAACCCGATCTTTCCGCGATCTCCCGAATATCGAGCTCAAGCTCGGACATGAGCAAGGTGCGCGCATGCTCTAGCCGGACGAAGTTGACGAAGTCAGGGAAGCTGCTGCCCGTCGCCTCGGTTATGAGGCGGCTCAGATACGGAGGGCTGATCGCCAGCTTGTCGGCTAAGTTGTTGAGCGATAACGTCTGGTCGCCGTAGCGCTTCTGGATATAGTCCATCGCTTCGTTCGCCAAGTCGCGGGTCTGCACCGTATTTAGCTCCTTCAGCTTCGCGCAGACACTCAAGCAGAGCTGCTCCAGCCAGCCTCTAAGCTCTTCATAACTCGTGATGCGCCATATGCGCTGGTAATGCTCCAAAAAGTCCGAATGTCGTTCGGCTCCGTCTGTAAGGCCAGCAACTCCGATTTTATTCAGCCCCGAGGCAAGTCTGGATAGAGCAATCGTTACTTGTTCCGCTCGGTAGCTGCCTGCCGCGGCCAGCAGCCGCTCGATTGCTGCGGGAATCAGCTCAAGCTCCTGGTTTCGTACGACCTGAAGCACAGCCTCCAGCGTAGGATCCGGTATCGGACTGCTGTTCAGGTGAATCGAGTCATCCGCATAAATAACGGTTGCGTGATATTGAAACTTCATATATTGCAAGCAGCCGCTTGCTTCGTCATACAACTGCTTCAACTGGGCGGCGTCCGTTGACAGTCGGCTGATGCCGATCCCGCATGTCATTTCCGGCCATGAGCGTATTTGTTTCTCTAGCTGTGCCCATCGTTCGCGCGACAGGCCGTAATCGCCGAAGCTGCCTGTGGTCGTCTCGCTGACAATGAGGACAGCGGACTCCGGATGAGGGAAAAACCCTCGGCAAGCGGCCATATTGCCGAACAATTGCTCGGTCAGCTTAGGCAGCCGTTTGATCTGCTCCATCCATGCCTCGTCATTGACGCCGCTCGTAAAGACGGAGCGATTCAACTGCAGCACCGCCACGACAAATGCAGCATTGCCCGAAGAATCTTCGGTTGGCGGAAGCGCGGACGGCAGATGCTCACCGGAACGGTAGGGCGAAGTGAGCCAGCGAAGCAGTTCGCTGTCCTCGTTCTCTCGCTTCAGCTCCCCGAACCGGCCGGCGATTCGCTCCAGCTCCCGATTTGCCTCTTCGAAGCCTCCACCATGGGCGAAGGCCGGCCGATCGCCGGTCAGATTGCGGATATTGCCGAACAAACGACCTATAGGCTTGTACATGCGATGCGAGACGAACGCGGCGACGGCCGCAGCGGCGGCGATCAGCGCCAGACAAAGCCCGATCATCAAGTTCAAGGCGTTCGATATGTCGCGGATGCTGTCCTTGTATGACGTTTCCGAAAGAAACCACAGTTCGCCCTGCTGCGCCTTGCGAAACGTAATCATCTCCTTGCTCCCGTTGCCGTACTTCCATATAAGCGTACCGATATTGTCCTCACCGGTTACGATCTGCCGCAGCATGTCGGTGTCAAAATTCGTTCCTGACGGTCCGTTCTGCATGAGGAGTAGGCCATTCGCATCCAGAACCGCATATCGCGTACCGCCGTCATCGTTGCTTCGGAACACGTTTTCTTGAAGCTTTCGCAAATTGATGGTCATAGCAATCGCTCCGTTATATTCGCTGCTGGTGAAAGCCCGGTCATTAAAGAAGGTCGTCATCAGCGTCTCCTCCGCGCCGCTGTTCATCGTAGCCGTCCATACATACGGCGATTGTTTGATCTCGCTGTCCTTGACACGCCGATACAGCTCTTCCTTTGCCGGCACGCTGAGCGGATTGTTCTCGAACATGAGGACCGGACCGTTCTGTCCCATAATATAGGCATTTTCCAGAAAAGCGTTGACCGTCAGCGTGCCGCGCATTTGGCTTAGCGCGCTGTACAGCTGGTCGCTCCAGCTGTTGTCGCCGCTCTGCATCACTGTATTAATGTTGGGGTTGCGATAGAAGTCCATCGTATAGTTTTGAACCAATTCCATGTACTTCGCAAATACTGTCTCCGTATTCAAGAGAACGCTTTCATTTACTTGATTGACATTGGCGATCGTTTTTTCCCGGAACCACAAAAACAAGGCGGTAGCCAGTACAAGCACCGAACAGATCGATATTAAGGTCAGACTCATAAAAAATCTGATTTTCAGCTGCCTTTCTCCCCTCATCGCAATCACTCCTTTACGCTCATAACTATACACATATTTGCAAGGAAACGTAACTGCTTGATTGTCTAATCAGCTTGTCTAGATAGCAAGGATCTATAAGAAATCGGAAAGTAAGCAAGGATGTTCGAACATTCTAACGTTTTCTTGAACTATACTTGTTAATGCTTACATTTCATACCGTACAGGGAGGCAGAGACATGCGCAAGTTTCAAAATCCGATTTTGTCGGGCTTTTATCCAGATCCATCCGCCATACGAGTCGGCGAGGACTATTATCTGGTAACGTCCAGCTTCGAGTTTTTTCCGGGGGTGCCGATATTCCACAGTAAGGATCTTGTGAATTGGCGCCAGCTTGGCCATGTGCTTGACCGTCCGTCCCAGCTCAATCTGGACGGTATTCAACCCTCAAGAGGCATATGGGCACCTACGATTCGCTATCATAACGGCATTTATTATATGATCACGACTTTCGTCGATAATGAGAAGGAGTGCCATAACTTTTACGTTACGGCAACCGATCCAGCGGGCAATTGGTCCGATCCGGTATGGCTGGATGACGCGCCAGGAATTGATCCGTCGCTCTTCTTTGACGAAGACGGCAAAGTGTATTATACCGGCAACAGGGTTCCTCCGGAAGGTCAGCTGTATCCGAAGCATATGGACATTTGGCTGCAGGAGCTGGATTTGGCGAGCGGACGTCTCGTCGGGCCGAAGACGAGCATTTGGCAGGGAGCGCTCAAGGTTGGACATGCCCAAGAAGGGCCGCATTTGTACAAAATCGGCAGTTGGTATTATCTATTGATCGCGGAGGGCGGCACGGGCCATACCCATGCCATTACGATTGCGCGCAGCGAGTTGCCGGGAGGCCCGTACGAGGGCTACAAAGGCAATCCGATTTTAACTCACCGGCATTTGGGACGGAGTTATCCGATCGTGAACGTCGGCCATGGCGAGCTGATCGAGACGCAGAAGGGCGACTGGTGGATGCTATGTCTCGCTTCGCGTCCGTACGGCGGCTATTATCGAAACCTAGGGCGCGAGACATTCCTTGTTCCCGTTATTTGGGAGCGCGAGTGGCCGGTCGTCAGTCCGGGAAAAGGAATGGTAGAGCAGGTAGCCGAAGCACCGGACTTGCCGGAGACTGCATGGCCGAAGCTTCCTTCGCGAGACGACTTCGATGCGCCGGAACTGTCGCCGATTTGGAACTTTATTCGCACGCCACGCGACGAGTTCTGGAGCTTGAGTGAGCATGTCGGTTTCTTGCGACTGGCACTGAAGCCGGTGTCCATGGCCTCCGTCGACAATCCGTCTTTTGTGGGACGGCGGCAGCAGCATATGAGCTTCCGCGCCGAGACGTCGTTGTGCTTTGCCCCGCAGGAAGCGGGTGACACGGCGGGAATCGCGCTGCTTCAGAACGCGGATTTCCAATTCCGTGTGGAATACGGAAACTTCGACGGCGTAACGGAAATCCGTCTTACGCAGCGAAGGGACGGGGAAGAAAGTGTACTCGGGGCGAGCGCGTACAGCTGGGAGAGCCTCTTCTTAAGAGTGGAGGCGCGCGGTCAGCGATACGGCTTCTACTGGCGCCCGGTCGAGTCGGAGCAATGGCAGCCGCTTTGCGAGGATGCTGACGGCACCGTACTAAGCACCGATAAGGCCGGAGGATTCACCGGCGCGTATATGGGGATGTATGCGGCTGGAGCCGAGGAAGGACGCGTCCATTACGCGGACTTTGATTGGTTCAGCTATGAACCGCTTGACTATGATTAGGAAACGTATCTCTGCTCAGGAAGGAGTGCAGCCATGGTGATTACCGTATCTATAGACGAAAAGGAGAGAGCAGACTACAGCCGTTTACAGGAGGCGATCGATGCCGTTCCGGAGGGAAGCGATGCAGCGGTCACGATCCGCATCAAGCCTGGCATTTACGAGGAGAAGATAACGATTCCTGCATCCGCTCCACCTATTCTGCTTCTTGGTGAAGACCAAGAGCGAACGATATTGACTTGGTCGGATAACGCCCATACGCTGGGTGCCGACGGCGAGCCGCTAGGGACGTTCCGTACGGGTACGCTGAACGTGCTCGCAGAAAGGTTCACAGTGGAAAACATCACGATCCGTAACGCCTCCGGACCGGGGACGGGCCAAGCGGTGGCTGCCTTCGTTGACGCCGGCCATGTGGTATTCCGCCGCGTCAGGCTGCTGGGAGATCAGGATACGCTGTATACGGGCAAGGGCAAGCAATACTATAACGAATGCTACATCGAAGGCGATGTGGACTATATATTCGGGGCGGCCACGGCGGTATTCGATCGATGCCAGCTGCATAATAAGCGTTCAAGAGGTTATATAACGGCTGCGTCTACGCCGCATGGCGAAGCTTTTGGTTACGTGTTCCTCGATTGTACCATTACGGGCGGCGAAGGGGTGCGGGACGTTTATTTGGGCAGGCCTTGGCGGCCATACGCTCATGTGGCATTCATCCGCACATCGATCGACGGATCGATTGCGGCGGAGGGCTGGCATAACTGGGGACAGCGGGATCGCGAGACGACGAGCCGTTATGAGGAGTACGCCAGCACGGGAGATGGAGCGGCAGCCGACAAGCGCATATCCTGGTCGCGACAGCTGACATCGGAAGAGGTGGCGAACTATCGGATTATTCGTATTTTCGGTGGCTGGCATCCGGAAGGGAATTAATGTTTTGTTGGAGCCGGATGGGAGAAGGCGATAATGATGGACGTTGAACATTATTTAAATACGCTGATAGAGCAGGCTGCGATGAGTAGGACAGCCGGCCCGGTGCCCGGCAGCGAGGAGAGAAGACAAGAGCTTTCTGCGGCTTTCAGTCGGCTGATTGGTGAATTCCCCGCCGACGGGGAGCTCCAAACGCGCCTGCTTGAAATAACAGAATGCGAAGGCTACGTGCGCGAGCATATCGAAATCGCGACAGTGGAAGGGCTGTGCATGTCGATGTACATTCTCGTTCCGGAACAGCAGGCTGCTGATCCCGTGCCTGCGGTCATCGCTCTGCACGGTCATGGCTACGGGAACCGGGAGATTGTCGGGCTGGAGCCGGACGGCTCGGAGCGCGTAGGCAATCCCGGGCTCCATAAGAATTTTGCCGTCTCGCTTGTACGGGAAGGCTACGTCGTTGCCGCGCCTGAGTTGATCGGCTTCGGCGGTCGGAGACTCGCTGAGGACAAAGGGGAAGGCCCGGGCAGGAGCTCTTGTTTCCGGCTTGCCGCCCATCTCCTTATGACCGGCCGGACTCTCCCCGGCCTTCGAGTCCGCGAAACGTCGAGAGTCGTCGATTATTTGGAAAGCCGGGCAGGCGTGGACGCAGACCGGATCGCGATCATGGGCATCTCCGGCGGTGGACTTGTCGCAGGCTTTACAGCGGCGCTGGATGCGAGAATAAGATGTGCGGTCGTCAGCGGATATGCCAATCTGTTCGAAGACAGCATATTGGCCCGCAATCATTGCCTGGACAATTACATTCCGGGGATTTTGCAGGAGGCGGAGTTGCCCGAGCTGCTGGGCTTGATCGTGCCAAGAGGTTTGTTTTTAGAATCGGGAGAGATGGACCGAGTGTTCCCGCGCGAGTCGGCGGTGAAGGCGTTCGGCGAGCTGCAAAGCCTGTACGCGGCGGCAGGAGCACCAAATGCCGTGCTTTGCGATTATTTTCAAGGCGGACATGAAATTAACGGGGCGCCGGCATTTGCATGGCTGCGCAGCCAGTTGACTGCGGATCCAACCGGAACCATTGGAGGAGAGACATAATGACGACTGAACAGAAGCACATTCAATTGAAAGGCTGGTCGCGTAAGATCGCTGATACGATTCTAGGCCAGTGCCGGGAAGACGGCTTCCATGACTATACGCTGGAACGATGGGCTTACGTGCCGGGCATGCTGCTCATGGCGATGGCGCGTGCGGGGAATCAACTGAACGATAACCGCTATTATTCCTTTATGCAGCGCCATATGGACCACTTTGTTGTGGAGGATGGAACGATCCGCACGTATATGCTGGAGGAATATAATCTCGACCAAATCAATCAGGGAAAAAGCTTGTTCTTGCAGTATGCGGGCACCGGCGACACTCGTTATGCCAATGCTGCGCATATGCTTGCGACGCAGCTTATGAGCCAGCCCCGCACCTCGGAGGGCGGCTTCTGGCACAAGAAGGTGTATCCGTTCCAAATGTGGCTGGACGGACTTTATATGGCATCGCCGTTCCTAGCGGAGTATGCCGCTGTATTCAATCGTCCGGAACTGCTCGACGAGACGGCCCATCAGTTGATACTCATTGAACGAAGAACTCGTGACAAGCGAAGCGGCCTTCTCTATCACGGCTGGGACGAGTCGGGCGAGCAGGATTGGGCGGACTCGCTTACCGGCTTGTCGCCGAACTTCTGGAGCCGGGCGATGGGCTGGTACGCTATGGCGCTCGTCGATTCCCTGGAGCATTTCCCAGTTGCGCATCGGCAGCGCGGCACCATAATCGGCCTGTTTGAGCGCATGTGCCATGCGCTTGTGCGCGTACAGGATTCGTCCAGCGGACTATGGTATCAAGTGCTCGATCAAGGCGACAGGAAGGGCAATTATTTGGAGGCGAGCGGTTCGATCATGTTTGTCTATGCGATGGCCAAGGGGCTGCGGCTCGGCTATCTCAGTCAGGTCTTCCAGCCTGCTATGCTGAAGGGCTACGAGGGTATTATCGGAAAGCTGGTTACGGAGGATAAGCAAGGCGTACATCTTCATCGGATTTGCAATGGCGCGGGACTCAGCAAGGATCGCAACGGCTCGTTCGATTACTATATTTCCGAAGAGATCGTCTCCGATCATTATATGGGTGTAGGCCCGCTGCTGCTCGCGGCGCTTGAAGTGGAACAAATCATTCATTCATAACGCCTGCTCTATTATCCCAAAAGTCCATATGTAATTATTTGAGCTCTGCTTAGAACCAAATACTTTCGAACAAAAGGACCTCTACCTTCCCTTTACAGTGGAATTAGGGGTTCTTTCGTGTATAAATCGGGATATTCCCATGTCGTGCGAGCACTTTTGGAACAGACCCTTCATCCGTTCGTTGCCACTCTTTTGAGTGGAATTCGTCCAGCCAAATCTCTTGCGGAAGACGAATCAAGCACCCGTGCGTAGAAACGGTGGAACTGCTCGCCAGATTTGAAGATCATGCTACAATCAATGGGATCACAGAAGGAATCGACAAATTTCAAGCTGCGAAGTTTGAGTTAGTTAACCCCCTCGAATACAAGATCATTCCTTCAACAGTAATATTGGATTAGAACTTCGGAATATCGGATGATAAGGATTCGACACAATGCCTTATAATAAGATTAATAGTAAACGGTTTCAAAAAACCACCTGAAATGAGGTCTTACGTGATAAATCTAATCCCGTTCCGTTTCCAACTTCGGACTATTCGTAGCCGCATCATGGTTTATTTTAGCCTCATTTTCGCAATTGTAATTCTTTTAGTAGGCTTTGCTGGCTATCGTTATATTTCCAACACGCTGATGAGCGAGATCGGTCATTATTCAGAGAAAATAGTCGAGGAAAAGAAGGGGAATATTGATTCTTTTTTCTCGCAAATCGTTACTCTGCTGCAGATGAGCGCCAGCAACTCCCTGTTGGCTGACGCCATGCTGCAGGTAAATCGCACCGATTATAGCAAGCTGCTCGTATACCAACGGCAGGTGGAAGCGTATCTTACGGATATGCAGAAATTCAATACAAAAATTAAAGATTTAATTGTCATTGATAGGAACGGCATCGTTTATGATCAGACGGGGCCGGTGGTAAGTAAGGATTACCGATTTTACGAACAGGCTTGGATGGGAGACGCGCCTTATCCGTTTTTTAAAGTCAAATTTCTGGGTATGCATGTCCAAAATTATTACAGCAATGAAGACGATTCCGAGCTTATCATTTCAGCGGTAGCGCCAATTTACGACTTCAACCGCTCCGTGCCTAATACGCGTGCCACGCTGCTTCTCAATTTAAACGTTAGCGAAATCGAAGCCGTAGCTAAAGAGACTCGGTTGGAGAAATCGGGATTCTTAATTATTTTAGACGAGAATGGAGCACCTATCTATCTTCCGCATACGGATCACCGCATTGAATCCATCCCGCGTTTGCTTAAAGAAAAGATATTACAGCCATCCGGCGATTTTATTCTAAACGACAATTCAGAATCCTACAAAGTAGTATATACAACATCTAAAGTGACTGGTTGGAAAATTGCCGCATTTATTCCCATGCGGGAAGTACAGAGTCATATGCAGAACATCGGGACCTACATTATATGGGGATTAGCGGCTTCGATCCTGCTCGTAGCATTCGCTTCTTATGTTCTTTCGGCGCAAATTACGCGTCCATTTGCCACTCTCATGAGAAAGATGCAGCGTATCGAGAGAGGAGATCCGGATGTGCACTTGCTGGACGACAGCTCGGATGAGATGCATAAAGTAACGCTGCGCATGGATTCGATGATCGAAAACATTCAGAGCTTGACCCGGGATATTTATGCTTATCAAATTCACGGAAAAGTAATGGAGCTGCAGGCATTGCAGAGTCAAATTAACCCTCATTTTTTGTATAACACGCTACAATCCGTTAAGGCTTTGGCTGTAACCGGCCGAACCGCTGACATCAGTACCATGGTAACTTTGATTGGCGGGATGCTTAGATATGCGATCAATAACGTGCAGGAGTCCGTTACGGTAGAACAGGAGCTGCAGCATTCGGAAACGTATATGAAAATTCAGCAATATCGTTATCCCAATCAATTCTTTTACGAGGTTTATTGCGAGAATGGCTTAGAGGGTACGAGGATGCCCAAGCTTATTTTGCAGCCCGTTATTGAGAATGCCATCCTACATGGCTTCGAAGGCGGTATGAAGGGGGGAATTTCGGTTCGGGTGGAAAACACGGAGGCGGGAGTGCTGATAAGCATTAGTGATAATGGAAAAGGAATGTACCCTGAAGAAGCAGCGAATCTGCGAAGCAAACTAGAAACGAGAGCAATATCGAACCCAGATAGTGTCGGAGGTGTTGGCTTGATCAACGTCCATCACCGCATTCGGATGAAATATGGCGAAGGCTATGGAATTTTTTTCGATACTGCTTTGGGCCGAGGAACCTGCATGAAAATTCAACTCCCTTGTTTGGAGGAATCAATATGAAAATGATATTAGCGGACGACGAGGTTTTGAGTTTGCAATTAATGGAGCATGTCATCGATTGGCGTTCCATCGGAATCGAGATTGCTGGGCTGGCCATGGATGGTTTGGAGGCGCTAGCGCTTATAAAGAACAAGATGCCCGACTTGCTTCTAACGGATATACGAATGCCAAACATGGACGGAATGGAGCTCATCCGGCAGGCGCTCCGTATAAAGCCAGATCTGCATATCGTCATCATTAGCGCATATGCCGAATTTGAACTGGCCCAGGAAGCAATTCGTCAAGGCGCCAAGGATTACTTGTTAAAGCCGCTTGACGAGGCTGTTTTGTTGACTCTTGTTATGCGTATCAGACAACAATGGTTGGAGCAAATAGAACGAGAGAAGGAGCAAACTAAACTTCTGCGGATTGCGCAGGAGAGGGAGATGCGCGATCGCTTATACGTTCCATTACTGATTCAACACGGGAACGAAATGATTGCGGGTAGGTTTCGGTTAACTGTTATTCAAGCGGAGAACGTCACATATAGCGGTCACATACGCTGGGAACAAAATGCCTCGGATTTGTCTGACAGCTTGAAAGCATCCTTTAGCAAATCGCTTGGCGCATTTCTCGTCAAAGAATTGCTATTCGAGCATCATCCTGGAGAATGGGTAGCCGTCGTTTCGAGCAAAGCAACGGATGAACAAATCAGACAAGCTGCCGAAGAGGCTTTGATAAATACCGGTCTAATCATCGTTGTAGGAATCAGTGGTGAGAGAGATGATCTGCAGGAGATGCCCCCAGCGTATCATGAAGCGCTAGCCGCCATTAAAAAGAGAACCACGGAGCAAACAGGGCCAATCTTTTCCTATTTGGAACGTGGCGATCAAAATCCGCTTATTCAACAAGCCAAGCAATACATGATGGATCATTTCAATACGGATCTATCATTGGAACAAATTTGCGAGAAGGTTAACGTTAGCAAGAACTATTTTAGCACGTTATTTAAGAAGGAAACCGGTAAAAATGTTTGGGATTTCCTGAGCGAGTATAGGACGGAGCGTGCTAAGGAGCTGCTGGTATCAACCCATCTGAAAAACTATGAGATCGCTCTAGAAATCGGCTACGAGAATCCGAGCTATTTTACGAAGACGTTTAAGAAGTGGGTTGGAATCGGACCTCAAGAGTACCGGCTGCAGCACGGAAGAAAAGTGTGATGGCAGATAGGAACAAAGTAATATTGGATTATAAAGTGGAGAATAGTGCGTCAGCCCCTACCTGCATACAAGACTATAATCAGAATTGTAAGCGAATAATGAAAGCGCAAACAAGTTGCCGCGTTTTCGAAACATAAAATGAGGAGGGGTTTCAACTGAAGAAATCATTAGCAGGGGTCATCGCATTATTATTTTTGTTTACAGCTATTTTATCTGCTTGCGGAGGCAATGAAGGCAACAAGGCCGGCGATAACACCGAACCGACCAGTCCTTCTGCAAATGACAACACCGAGAAGGCAACGGTCAAGATTATTGGTTTTAACAAAGAAGAGGTGCGTAAGACCTACCTCGAATTGCTCCGCCAGCAATTCCCGAATTACGACATTCAGTATCAATTCGTCGACAACAAGCAATTCACGAACGTAGTGACGACGTACCTGGCTAGTGGCGAAGGTCCGGATATTATCGAAGGAGCTGACGCTCGCTGGATCGCGGCAGGCTACTTGGAGGATCTTACGAGCCAGCCTTTCGTTTCCAAGTATTACGAAACGGGACTCAAGTCGTCTACGATAAATGGTAAAGTGTATGCAATTCCATTGCAATCGTGGTTCGAAGGCATTTGGTACAACAAAGATATATTCACGCAGCATAACCTGACGCCGCCTAAATCGTTCGACGAGTGGATGGATCTACACGATAAGCTGCGGGCAGTCGGTGTAAAGCCACAAGCAATGGGCGCCAAATCTTGGGAACCGATGGATAAACAAGCGATGGGCGTCGCTCTTAACGACTTCTATTCGAAACCAGAGAACAAGGACTTCGATGAGAAGTTCGGCAAGGGTGAAGTGACTTTGTCGGAAGCATGGTTGCCGGCGTTTACGAAATGGGACGAGACCATTGCGAAGAAGAATCTAACTCCCGATATGCTTGGCGTGGAATACGATCAGGCACTCGACGAGTTCGCCACTGGCAAAGCGGCGATGTGGGAGAGTGGTCCTTGGGCATACGATACGATGATCCAAAAGAACCCGGATCTGAAACTAGGCATGTTCCCGATTCCAGGAACCGCGGAAGGTAGCGGTTGGTTGGTCGGAGGTCCAGGCAGCGCTTGGGCGCTTAACAAGAACGCTAAGAACAAGGACGCGGCGCTCAAGGTGCTGGATTTCACCTCTACGCCTGAAGCGCAAGCGGCACTGATTAAAGACAGCTTCGGTACTTCTTTCCTGAAGGGGGCCGACAACAGTGAGCTTCCAGAACAATATTCGGATTCGAAATCGGCATTCGACGAGGGGAATGTATACGCACCTTGGGCCAACTGGGGGATGCTTTCTGGAGCCGACCTTATCTTGGAGCTTGGAAAACAACTACAGGATCACCTCGCTGGTGGAACGAGCATCGAAGAGGTGCTTAAGAATACGGACAAAAAGGCACAGGAAATTAGAGATTCGATGAAATAAAGATACTAGATAGGAGGATGCGGCGATATAAACAGTCGCCGCATCTTTTTATTGGGATAGGAGTGGGATAAAGCATGAACACAACGAAATGGAATTTTAGACGCAATGTCGTGTTCCAGTTATTCGTCCTGCCGGCTTTGATCGGCTACTTAATTTTCTATATCTATCCGCTTATTCAAACGGCTATTTACAGCTTCACGAATTATTCCATGTACCATCCAAATATGAAATGGATCGGGATTGACAATTATATCAGGTTGTTCAAGGACGACACCGTGATTATAGGCATTAAGAATACGGTCATCTACGCTTTGCTTATGACCTTGCTTCAGAATGCACTTGCCATCCCGCTTGCGATAGCACTGAATCGACCTTTGAAGAGCCGCAATGGGCTCCGACTTGTCTTCTTCGCCCCTGCGGTGCTAAGTCCGCTAGTGGTGGGCTTCCTATGGTCCTATCTGATGAGTTCTTCTGATTACGGATTGATCAATCAGGGATTGCGTGCGATTGGTTTGAACAATGTCAATTGGCTCGGCAATCCGAAGCTCGCTTTATATTCAATTCTGCTTACTCAGGTATGGCAATGGACGGGTTATGCAATGATCATTTATCTGGCCAATTTGCAGGGTATTTCCAAGGACTACTATGAAGCTGCATCCATCGACGGCGCGAAAGCTTGGACGGTATTCAGCAAGATTACGCTTCCTCTATTACTGCCGTCGATTAGCTTCAATACGGTAATGGCCATGATTGGCGGCCTGAAGGTATTCGACGTCATATTTTCCATGACGGGTGGCGGTCCGGGACATTCTACGGAAACTATCGTCATGACCCTTATCAACAAGGGGATTACCGAGTCTCAGTTCGGATATGGTTCTGCATTCGCAGTAGTCTTCTCATTCATGATCATGATTGTCGCCTTTGTACAGTTAAAAGTACTTAATAAATGGGAGGCGAAATTATTTTGAAGACATTGGACTCCTATAAAAAAACGGACTTCATTCTGGAAGCCCTCTTGGTTATACTGGCAATCGGCATGGTTATTCCCATCTACTACTTGTTGATTACGACGTTCAAGAGCTCAAGCGAGGCTACTCTGCATCCATTGTGGCTCCCCGCTGATTGGAAATTCTCAGGGTATGCGGATGCATGGAAGGCAATGAACTATCCCCGCGTCTTCTTGAACAACCTGTTCATAACGGTCAGCTCGGTGCTCGGCGTTCTACTCTTTGCATCGCTTGCAGCCTACTCGTTCGCTCGTAGACAGACACGGCTAAATAACTTAACTTTTTATTTTATTCTCATAGGTGTTACGATCCCCTTCCAGGTAGCGACGATTCCTTTGTTCCGTCTTATTCGCAATCTTGGATTAATCGATAATCCATTATCCGTCATTTTCATTTATATTTTTACACTTATCTCTTTTAATATTTTCTTGATTAAGAACTTTATGAATACGGTGCCTATCGAATTGGAGGAGTCTGCGTCGATCGACGGCTGCGGTGTCGCAGGAACGTTCTTCCGGATTACGTTGCCGCTGCTGCTCCCGGTAATCGCTACGGTTGCCATTCTGAACACACTTACGACCTGGAACGATTTTTTTACGCCATTATTGTTCCTTCAGAGCCGAGAGAAGGGCGTGATTTTACTAGAGGTGTATCGCAATATCGGTAAATTCGCGGTTGACTGGACGGCATTCTTCCCAATGATGGTGCTGGGCATTGCGCCGCTCTTGTTGTTTTACGTTTTCATGCAAAGATTTATTATTAGCGGTATCGTCACCGGAGCTGTGAAAGGGTGAGAAGCATATGTCGATATCAAATGATGCTAATGACCGAATAGAAACCGTACATGTTGTGTTCAAGACGCATCTAGATATTGGCTTTACGGACCTGGCTGCACGTGTCATTGAGAGATACAGATGCGATTTTATTCCCAAAGCGATTGCGCTTGCAGAGAAGCTCGCGGAACGCAATGGGGCTGAGCGCTTTATCTGGACGACAGGCTCGTGGCTGATTCACTATGTATTGCGTTATGGTACATCCGAGGAAGCCGAGAGACTTAGGAAAGCTATCGAAGCCGGGCATATTGCATGGCACGGCCTTCCATTCACGACGCATACCGAATTGATGGATGCCTCCTTATTCCGATACGGACTTTCCTTATCGTCCACAATGGACGCCAGCTTCGGGAAAAAGACGATCGCAGCCAAGATGACTGACGTTCCCGGACATACGATCGCGATGGTTCCTCTAATGGCGCAAGCGGGTCTTCGCTATTTGCATCTTGGAGTAAACCCGGCGTCTAAGGTGCCGTCTGTTCCGAAATTATTTCGCTGGATGAACGAACAGGATGGCTCTGAACTCATCGTCAATTATGCTTCCAATTATGGAGAAGACCTTGTCTTAGAAGGAATGAATGATGTCCTCGTCTTCGCGCATACCGGAGACAATTGCGGGCCTCCATCCGCAGAGGAAATCGTTCGGCAGTTCGCGGCACTTGCGGCCAAGTACCCGAACGCAGAGATCAAGGCATCGACTCTCGATGCCTTCGCGGAGAAGCTACTGCCGCATAGAGAGCAGCTCCCCATCGTTTGCGAGGAAATCGGGGATACGTGGATTCATGGAGCGGGAACTGATCCTTTTAAAGTTTCGCGTTACCGTGAGCTGCTGCGCTTGAAGGACAAGTGGCTCCAAGAGGGAAAGTGGAGTGAAGAATCGGAGGAATACAAGTCTTTCTGCGAGTCGCTGCTACTCGTTCCCGAGCATACCTGGGGGATGGACGAGAAAAAGCACTTGTGTGATTTTCGCAACTATTCGAAATCTGACTTCCAAAGCGCAAGGGAGGTAGACCTGATTGCGGAAAACGCCGTACCTGCTAAATATAGTTATATTGGAGCTTTCGCAATGGATGAAGCGGATCGATTGTCAGAGGGTCTCTTTCAGGAGGAAGCTTCAGCCCGATCATATTCCCGGTTCGCATCGTCATGGGACGAACAAAGAAACTACGTAAATGGCGCGATAGAAGCATTAAGCGAGCCGAAGAGAGAAGAGGCGCTTTTCTCGTTGAAATCTCTATCGTACACGACTCAAATACCTTCAGATGCACAGTGGCTGGCGGCAAACACAAATTACAAGCTTGGTGTCTTCGAGATTGCTTTCGGGTTAGATGGTTCGATCCGTCACCTCAAAGACAAAGGAGGAAAGCGATGGGCTGACCAAGATTATCCGATCGGGCTTTATGCATATGAGACGTTCGGCCCAGCCAATTATGAGCATTGGTTCGCCTCCTATTCTGAGAATCTGGTGGTTACCCATCCTTGGGCGGACGCTGACTTTGGAAAGCCGGGAATCGAGCTTCTCGACCCACGGCCGTCCAATCTGATTTATATCGGTGAAGTTGTAAACATACGCTATCATTCATTAAACGTTGAGGATGTTGTCTACGTTGTTCTCGCCATGCCCGAAGAAGCGACGGAATGCTTTGGAGCACCGCGCACAATACAATTGGAATACCGTTTCGACAAGCACAAACCGACGATTAATCTCGTTCTTTCGTGGAGCAATAAGGATGCGAATCGTCTGCCTGAGGCTTCTTGGCTGTCTTTTGTTCCGAGATTGGACAACGCGAGCAGATGGCGATTAGATAAGATGGGCCAGCTGGTCAATCCGCTAGACGTTGTTAAGGACGGCAATCGCTATCTTCATGCGGTGAATCGGGGAATAACCTATCAGGGGGCGGACGGATCGCTAGCCATCGATACGCTTGACGCGGCGCTTGTTGCACCGGGAGCAAGACGGCTGCTGCGCTTCGATAACGTCTTTGTTCCTCTTGACGGCGGCATGCATTTCAACCTGCATAACAATGTATGGGGAACTAATTTCCCAATGTGGTATGGAGATGATGCCTCATTCCGCTTTAAGCTTGATTTCAATGCAGACGGTTCATGAAACAGTATGATGCAGGAGGAATCCAAGACCAGGAGGCTTGGACGATTATTAGACAAGTACGTTGGATAAGATGAACACGAGATTCCAGTCAATCGATTCGAATTGGATGCTGGAATCTTGAATTTTTAGATTATTGTAAGTGCTTACATTCTTGGGTGATCACCGCGCTCCTGCGTTTACATAGATATTTGTAAGATCGATGAGGAGGGAATGTAATGAAAAAAATAGCAATGATGTTTATGTTTGTTGCTTTATTAGCAGTCATAATCATAAAGACAGGTTCAGTTCAAGCAAACACGGTGTGGCCGCGCCCGATCGTACCGCCTATACCAAGCACGGTAACAGGCGTAGCCAATCCGGAGATAAGCCTAAATGGGACATGGAAATGGACGAAAACGCCGCCGGCTAATTTTTGGCTTAATACGACCAATCCTGCTGCTTGGAACGATGTTCAGATTCCAAGTGATTTGCTGGTGCAAGATTTATTGAGCTTTTGCAGTTATCCTTGCACGACGGATAAAGACATTGAGTTTCCTTTTAAGAAGCAGATCACTATTCCATCCGATTTCACTGGCAAGAAAGTATTTATTCGTTTTGAATCTGCTTTCAATTATGCACGAGTTTGGGTAAACGGTAATTTGGTCAAAACCCATCGCGGGGCTTTCTCACAATGGGATGCGGATATTACGGATTACGTAACACCGGGTTCAACGGCATGGATTACGATAGGTGTAACTGCTGAAACGGATATGATTGAGTTAAGGCATGTAAGGGGAATTCCGCGTGATCTGAAATTATATGCAGCACCGCTAAATTATGCAAAAAGGCTGCATGCAACAACGGATTTCGATGTCTCCTATAACCATGCAACCTTAAATGTTGAAAGCGGCATTGTTTTTAACGGGGGGACTAATGCGAACGTTAACTTAAACCTGAAGGATCCATCTGGTAATACCGTAGCCATTAGTCCGAGTACGATTAACGTAAACGCAACTACACCGGAAGGAAGCGTCTCGATTCCGGTAACTTCTCCTCTCAAATGGGATGCAGAGCATCCGAATTTATATACACTAACAGCTACTTACGTGGTAGATGGAGCAACTGTAGAGACCGTGACCAAAAAAATTGGTTTTCGTGAAATTGTCGTAAGCGGAAACCAGCTTCTGGTGAACGGCAAACCTGTCAAATTGCGCGGCGTCAACTATTTATTCGGATCTGCCACCAAAGGATTGATCGCCTCCGATGCTGAGCACCTCCATAACCTAACCAAGCTGAAGGCTGCCAATGTTAATTTCATTCGGACCGCTCATATGGCGCCGCCCGGGTATGTATTGGATTTGGCGGATCAGCTGGGTTTATACGTTGAATATGAGACATCCGTGACCTTTATCAATTCCGATCCGAATGCCCCTACACAAAATGATACAACAAGAACAGCGGAATATATGGATCAATTATCTGAGAATATCGAAGCCGATAAAACTCATCCTAGTATTCTATATTGGTCCATTGGCAACGAAAGCTCATGGGGAACCAATATGCAGAAGATGCTTGATTACGTAAAACTGGAAGATCCGACCCGGCCCAACAAGTTCAGCTGGGGATATAATGCGGTTGGAACTTCGATATACAGCTCGCATTATGGAAGCAGCTTCAACAATCCCGTTCAGCCAGAAATAGTGGATGAATACGCACATGGTTTTTCGGGCGGCGTCAACCTCGGATTCGATCCTGGATTACGGGATTGGTACGGCCAATATCTAAAGAGCTCGTGGGAAAGCATATACAATGGACCTGGCATTCTTGGCGGAGGCATATGGAATGCTATAGACAGCTATTTTGAGACGCCGGGAAGTAATGGCGGCAGTAGCAACTGGGGGACACTCCTGGATGCATGGGGAAGAGAGAAGACAGAATACTACAATGTGAAAAAAGTGTACAGTCCGGATCATATAGAAGAAGGGCCTTTACAGAACCCGGGAGTAGGCAATCCGCTTAACATCAAAGTAACAAACCGACATGATCATACCAATATGAACGAGATGACAATCTACTATAGCGTGGGGGAGAATTCAGGAACGATCACTGCTAATATTGCGCCTCATCAAAGCGGATTTATTACCATTCCAGCCCGCAACTGGACACTCGGGGAGAACGTATACCTGAGGTTTACTAGTCCGCAAGGCATTATTGAAGACGAATATAACTTTAGTATCGGCACACCGGAGTATTCATTCCAAGCCCCAACAGGTCCAGCGCCGACGATTACAAGCAGCGGGACAGAGATTTCCGTGACCGGTTCCAATTTCGAGGTCGTTTTTAGTAAAAGCACGGGTATGATTTCATCAGGTAGCTATGGCGGAAGTACGGTATTAACAGGTGGGCCTTATTTGAATCTGGGTAATGCTACGTTAGGTACCTGGGGGCTTGCATCAATAAACAGCACGACCAGTGGGAATGAAGCTGTCATTACGATTGTTGGAAGCTATGGCGGAACATTAGGAACCACATTTGTTGTGAAAATTGATGGGGAGGGCCATATTGCAACCACGTATACACTTGCGAATAACCCGCCAAGCATATATACAGAGGTTGGGGTTGCCTACAATGTTTCGGGAACGGCTTCTACTCTAACATGGAAGCGCCAAGGAATGTGGTCCTCATATCCAGCGGACAACATTGGCCGTAATCAAGGAACAGCCTCCAAAACGAAAACAGCAGGGCTTATTGATACTTTCGGAGTGCAACCAGCTTGGTCATATTCTCTCGACGAGAAAACGTATGCGGATTTTGGTCCGAGCGATCCTGGAAATAAAGGAACAACCGATTTCAGAAGCTCTAAAATGAACTTTATCTATGGATCTCTTGTATTGGCTGGGTCAAATAACCGTCTTCGTGCGGAGGGGGATGGGACAGGATCTGTTCGTGCCGCAATAAGTGGTGACAACGTCCGTTTCAATATCAATAATCTTTGGTCGGTCACCGACATGACACCATGCTGCAACGGTCTTTACAAAACCATTTCGATTTCCAGCGGATACAGCAATACGGTACACATGAGGCTTACGAATAATGATTCGTTTACTACCGTATATAAAGCGAATTTGGCATCCACAGCTACGCCAAGTACAACAAGCAATAATGGGGTCGCCTTACAGCAGCCGGCACAAGCCATCGATGGGAATGCAACCACAGGATATGTCAGCGCCAATAGTCCAGGCTTCCCACAATATTTCACCTTGAATTGGGCATTCGGACAAACGTTTAGCAGGATTGCGATCTCATGCTCCTTTTGTATCGGACAGGGTATAACTGACTTCGATGTTGAAGTGTCTACCGATGGACTCACAGGTTGGACTAATGTTGCTTCATCCGGGGTATTTAACTACACAACGAATGGTTCTAACATAGAAACGAAAGTACTAACTTTTGCCCAGGTTGCTAATAAGAAAGGCGTGCGGATTAAGGTCAACAATGCGAACCTAGCTTGGAATCATTATGTTATTAATGAATTTGCTGTCTATAACGATCCACTAGCTTCATTGGCGACGGCAAGCGCAACAAGCAACAATGGCGTCGCTGGACAGCAAGCGGCACAAGCCATTGATGGAAGCACAGCCACAGGCTATGTCAGCGCAGATAGTCCTGGCTCCCCGCAATACTTCATGCTAAATTGGCCATCTGGACAATCGTTTAACGGGATTTCGATTTCATGCAGCTATTGCCAGGGACAGGGCATTACGAACTTTGACGTTGAAGTATCGGAAGATGGGTCCACAGGCTGGACTAACGTTGCCTCATCAGGAGCAATTAGCTACACGACGAACAGTACGAATATAGAAACAAAAGAGCTGACCTTTGCCCAGGTTACCAATAAGAAGGGGGTGCGGATCAAGATCAATAACGCTAATTTGACCTGGCAGCATTTTGTAATTATTGAGTTTGTTGTATCTAACAATCCTTCTGCAGTTGTCTTAAAAAAAGTGATGCCTTTGGGAGATTCAATTACAGACGGATATAACGTATCTGGGGGTTATCGAATAAAGCTTTGGGATCGCATTGTAAATAACGGATTGGGTATAGATTTTGTGGGATCATCCTCTAATGGACCATCTAGCTTAACGGATAAAAATCATGAAGGCCATACCGGATGGAGAATAGATCAAATAACAGAACATATTATGGGCTGGATGGACGCGAGCTTGCCGCAAATCGTGCTTTTACAAATAGGCACCAATGATATTGCGCAGAATTACGAGCTTGATGCTGCTCCTGATAGACTGAGCAATGTGATAGATTTAATAGTCAGCAAGCTGCCATCTGGCGGAAAACTGTATGTGGCCACCATTACACCATTATCCGATCCTACGCTGGACGCAAAAGTTATAACCTATAATAATGCATTGATAGCCGTTGTCCAAGGGAAAGCAAATCAAGGGAAGCCAGTGCATGCGGTAGACGTTTATAATGCTTTGACAACTTCAGATTTGGCTGATGGCATGCATCCTAATGCGAGCGGTTATGATAAAATGGGTGACCTTTGGTTTGATACGATTCAGGCGGATTTAACAGCAGCCTTGTAAATAACCATTAACATTTAGAATGCTGCACAGTCCGAGTGACTTAAGTTTGCTAGAATGGATCACTATTGAAAAGGATCGCTTCTTCATAGCCATAGTGGCTTAGAAGAAGCGATCCTTTACTTGGAGCTATAGTCTGGTACACGATCTCTACTCAAACAACAATAGATTTTCCAAATTTCTCAACCTTGAAACGGATTTCTCAGCATAGTCAACCTGGCATGTCTCCATCGTCCAATTTCCTTTGAAGCCTTGTTCTCTCAAAAGAGCTACGATGGCAGGGAACGGAATGTTTCCATCTCCAACTGCGAGATGGCTGTCAATATCTCCGAGATTATCATTAATATGCAGGCCGATAAGATGAGGGATAACCTGCTGTAGTGAATGTAAGCATTTTCCCTCACCAAGTAAATGAGCATGCGCCACATCAAAGACGATTTTCAGTCTCGGATCATTAACGGCTTCAACGATCGCATTAATGAAATCAACCTTAGTTCCTAGAACATTTGGGTATGGCGGTACATTTTCCAATGCGAATTTAACTTCTTCACTTGCCGAGAGATGAAGAATATCCTTCATAAATGCCGTGCAGCGTGAGAGTGCTTCCCTATCATCTTGGGAGTCCCATCCTCTCTCTTCCGCAGGTGGAATTTGTCCGCAATGGAGAACGACATAATTACAATTCAAGTATGCAGCTATTTTCGCAGCTTGGAGCAAGCATTGCTTGCTATCTGCTATCGACTGTTCCGATGCGGCACCGGGGTTTAAGCCATGGATTGGAGCGTGTATTGTCCATGCTATCCCTTTACTTATGCCGAGCTTCTTAAGCTCCAAAAGTTCCTCGGCTGACCAGCTGAGCAGCTCACGATGGCCGTCTTCACACATTAGCTCAATCGATCGCCAACCTGCTTCAATAAGTTGATTGATTGCTTCCTTTAAGGGTTGGTTGATAAGCGCAAACGTGGATATCGAATATTGCGTGAATTCCGCCATAACAAATCCCCCTTATTTAATTCCTGATTGCATAAAGCTGCTGATAAATTGCTTCTGGAAGAAGAAGAACCCAATTAACAATGGTGCGGAGACAAGTAAGGTTGCTGCTGTAACTTCCGACCACTGCGCGCCGGTCTCCGAGGATTGGGCGAATAAGGATAAACCAACCGTAAGAGGTCTCTTTTCAACCGAATTGGTAACAATGAGTGGCCAAAGGAAGTTGTTCCAGTGATAACTAATGGATACGAGCGCGAACGAAATATAGGCTGATTTACCGAGCGGAAAATAAATTTTCCACAAGATCGCCCATTTGGAGAGGCCTTCTACTTTGGCGGCCTCCTCAAGCTCGACTGGAATTGTTTTGAAAAATTGTCTTAGCAGGAACACGCCGAACGCCGAGGCGAAATAGGGAATCATGATTCCCGTTCGCGTATCAAGCAAGGATAGCTCCTTCAGAATGGAATAATTAGGGAATATTAACACATCGTTCGGAATCATGATTTGCATAAGGAATAATGTGAAAAATATCGATTTTCCCCAAAATTGTAATCTTGCGAACGCATAAGCAGCTAGTGTGACTGTGAAAATCTGAACCGCTAATACACCCAGAACGATTATAATCGTATTCAGGTAATAAACAGAGAATGGGGCTCCTTGCCATACATTCACGAAGTTTGCGAGTGTAAAATCAAAAGTGAATTTAGGAGAAAGCGCAAGTTCCTTGGGACGAAACGCCATATAAATCACCCAAATAAGCGGGATTAGCCAGAGAACAGCAATGGAGTAGATAACGCTATTAACTATTCGATTAGAAATGCGCGCTGACATGTGGAAGAACATCCTCCTTTATTCATAATGAACCTTCTTGTCCATCCAGAAAAATTGAACGGCCGAAATGATCAGCAGCAGCACAATCATTACGATGGTTAGAGTGGATGCCTTGCCCAAATCCCAGAAGGCAAAGGCCTGTTCGTAAATGTAGTAGAGAAGCAAGCTGCTTGCATTGTCTGGACCACCCTTGGTCATGATGAACAAATGGTCTACAAGTTTGAATGAATTGGTAAGCGCAACGATCATTACGAATAAGGTTGTCGGCATTAGCAGAGGAAACGTGATTTTGCGGAAGACAAGCCAAGGTCTCGCTCCATCGATATCGGCTGCTTCATATAGGTCAGGCGATACGTTTTGAAGCCCGGCCAGATAGAAAATCATGAAATAACCTGCCTCACGCCATACGATCATAACAATAAGAGCCCACATGACTAGGTCCGGGTTGCCCAGCCAATTCAAATCACCCTTCTCGACATATTTCATTGCTCGGCTTAACAGCCCGTATTGCGGTGTATAAATGAATAGCCATACATTTGCGATAGCAATCATAGGGATGACATTCGGATAGAAGAAGGCCGTTCTGACAAAGCCTTTACCCCGCAGCGCTTTATTGGCGAATACCGCCATAGCTAGAGCCAATGCGATAGAAGTGGGGATTGTACCGATAGCAAACCAGAAATTATTCGTCATGACTTTCCAAAAAATCGAATCGCCAATAAGTGATTTATAATTGTCAAGACCGATGAATATGGGTTCCCTAGCAGCCAAGTCGGATTGTTGCAGGCTTAGGATAACAGTCTTGCCTATGGGATAAAACGTAAATAAGATTAGAAAAACCAAGGAGGGGAGCAGCAAAAGCCAAGCAAAGCTGTTGTCCCTCCAGAATTTCGCACTAAGCACCTATCCTCACTCCTCGCGTTCTATCACTGGTAGTAACATGCAAGGGAATCATCAATAGTAACGACTCCCTTGAATGTGTTATTTATTAAAGGGCTCCAAGGCTTTATCAGCTTCTTCTTGTGCTTGTTTCAATGCTGAAGCGGGATCTGAATTTCCTGTTACTACCCGCTGAATAGCGTCACTTAGCGCCTTCACTGTTTTGCCTACATTATGGGTAGCGAGTTCACTATCTGCATATTGGAGTTGATCTTTAGCGACCAACGCTTCTGGGAAATCGGTAGTATAGGCTTTCATATTTTCTGTTTCATAAGCTGATTTGCGGACGGCTACATAACCTGTATCGATGCTCCACTGAGCGGCGCGCTCGCTTTCGGTAAGGAACTTAATGAATTTCCAGGCTGCCTCTTTGTTTTTCTCAGGAATTCCTTTGAATATATACAAGTTCCCCCCGCCGGTAGGCGAGCCGTACTGCTTCTTCTTAGGCAGGAAGCTAACACCGAAATCAAAGGTTGAATTTGCCTTCACATTCGTTAAATTTCCTGAGGTATGGTACATCATCGCTGTTTTTCCTTGAAGGAAATCGGATGGAGTCGTTGCCCAGTCGATAACACCTTTAGGCATTGACTTGTATTTTGTGGACAGATCCAGCCAGAATTGCAAGGCTTCTACATTTTCCGGAGTGTCGTAGATCGCTTGCTTGCCATCGCTTGTCATCACATTTTTACCGTTCTGCAAGGCGAAAGTCTGGAAGAGCCAGGTTGCAGGCGTTGGCGCAGTTGCCGGAATCTCAATTCCCCATTGCCCCTGTTTGGTAAGCTTCACGGACATCTCAGCCAGCTCATCCCAGGTAGTTGGTGGTTTGTTCGGATCAAGGCCGGCTTCTCTGAATGCATCCTTGTTATAGTACAGAAGAACTGTACTTCTTTGGAAAGGAATACTGTAGGTCTTGCCATCTGTCTGTGCGTTCGCCATGAATGCAGGGAAGAAATCGTTCACGTAGGTATCGTCAGGATCTTTGTCAATGAAACTATCAAGTGGCGTGATGGCATCCATATCCAATAAAGTATAGAGCTCATTCGCTAGCAGAACAGCTATATCTGGAGGAGTTCCTCCCTGCACTGCTGCTTGTGTTTTTACGGCAGTATCGCTGTAGTTACCGGTATACACAGATTTAACCGTGATGTTAGGATTCTGTTTGGTGAATTCTGCGGCCATCCCTTCGATAGTTGCTGTCAAAGGACCTCCAACTTGCACTGGATAGTAGAAGGTGAGCTCAATCTTCTCTTCAGCATTACCTTCTGTGTTCGTTTGGGAAGCAGGCAATTTATTTGTGTTGTTCTGACCTGCATTCGAGCATCCTGCGATGAAGCTGGCAGCTATTAACGTAACACCAATTAGTTTGATACACGCTTTCATTTGTATTCGTTTCCCCTTTCGATTTGTAATACCCTAAGTATAGGTGATTGCATTATTCAATATAAATCCTCTCGCATTAAGGTTTAGTTCGAATTATTAGGAACGTTTAAGTTTAGGGATCTAAATTATTAACGGATATGTTATATTCAACAAGCGTTGATATCATCATAGAACGGAGAGGGAAACATTGAGAAGTATCCGATGGTCATCTATGAATCTGAGTATAAAGATGCTCATTGTTTTTCTATTATTAATAGCCATTCCTCTTGGCATCCAAGGGTATGTCACTTACAAGGATTTCTCAAATGCATTGGAACAGAAAACAATAGATTATGTGGTTCGAATCATTCGGCAGATCAATATTAGTCTAGAGCAGGCTTTAAAAGAGGAGATGCAGAGCCTATCGCTGCTGCCGCTCTATAATGAAGATGTCCGCAAGCTGTTAGAGAAATATTCTCTGCCTGAATACGAAGGAATCGCCCCGACCTCGGAAGAGAAGAATCTGGTATTCCGTCACATAGCGGGCTCTACCTTCTACAAGCCCGAAATACGCGGGATACAGATTATCGCGAACAATGGGTATATTTTCACGAATATGGATCCCTACATCGTCCGTTCATTTATTGATTACCATAAAGAACCATGGTACGAAAAAGTAAAGCAAGCGGATGGGAAGTGGGTTACCCTCCCCCAGCATAAGCCTCACTATCTAAATGAGAGCACACCAGAGGTCTATGTATCGATTGCCAAGTTAATTCGGGACCCCAGCTCGACACAGCTTATGGGCATGATCAAGCTGGATTTAAGGCTCGAGCTTTTTCAGCAAATTACATCGAACTATCAAGCAGGAGAACTTGGTCATCTACTAGTCGTTAACGACCAGCAGGAGCTTTATTACGAACAAAATATTGAAATGCCATCATCTGTGACGCAAGAAATTATTAGGACTTTGCCTGCACACGAAATGAATACGAGAATGAGCATAGAAGGTCAGCGTTATCTAGTTGTTACCAATCACTCTGAATTTTTGAGTTTGAAAGTGGTAAGCATGATCCCGCTGAAAGTGCTGCTCAGCAAATCGATTGCATTACGCAATTTCACTTTTGTAATCGCTTTCGTTTGCTTGGTATTTTCGGGTTTGCTTGCGCTTTTTTTCTCCAATCAATTGAGCAAGCCTTTAAAAATATTGAAAAATAAAATGCGACTCGTTGAGCAGGGGAAATTTAATACCAATTTAGTTATCAATGTCGTATCCAATGATGAATTCGGTCAACTGGCAAGAGGGTTTAATCGAATGACTGAAGAAATCGAGTATTTGATCAACGAGGTATATAAAATTGGCCTCAAGGAGAAGGAAGCGGAATTAGCCGCATTGCTCTCCCGTATTAATCCTCATTTTATCTATAATACACTGGAATCTATTAATATGATGGCGATTCGCCATCAAGCATACGACGTTTCCGATATGGTATCCGCCTTCGGGAACCTGCTCCGTTACTCTGTGGACAAGCATGATCGAATGGTGCAACTGCAGGAGGAGCTGCAATCGCTGCAATCCTATGTCAAGATCCAGAAAATCCGGTACGGAGAGCGATTGAACGTGATCTTCGAAGTAGAGGAGGAGTTACTCGGTATGCCTATTCCGAAGCTGCTGCTTCAGCCATTGGTCGAGAATGCGATATATCATGGACTTGGTGAGCATGGAGAAGGCGGTACAGTATGGGTTTCAGCAGTTTTGTTCGAGAAGGATATTTTGTTAACCGTTAGCGATAATGGAAAAGGCTTGTCAGAAGAGGATATTCAAGCGCTGCGATCCTCGCTCTACATACCGATCATACATGTCGACGGCATGGGTATGGGCAGGGGCATGGCGCTCAGAAATATTAATGATCGAATGGTACTCATGTTCGGCAAGGATTACGCTATCGATATTGATGGAGGAGAGGGAAAAGGAGCTGCCTTTACACTCACGATTCCTATAGCAGATGGAGGGGAAATGAATCTATGAACATTCTGTTGGTAGAAGATGAAGATATTATTCGTGATGGAATAGTTAAGTTGATTGAGCTGATGCCCGACTTCAAAATTGTGAAGCAAGCGAAGAATGGCAAGGAAGCGTTGGCGTATTTACGCTGTGAGCTGCCGGATTGCATTATTACCGATATACGCATGCAGGAGATGGATGGCTTGACACTGGCTGGCAGGACCAAAGTATTATATCCGCATATTCCCGTCATTATCATAAGCGGTTTCAGTGATTTCAAATATGCGCAACAAGCGCTGCGTCACAATGTACATGATTATCTGCTTAAGCCGATCGACCGGATCGCATTAATTACCTGCCTTCAGCAAATGAAAGCACGTCTAAGAAGAGGGGAGTCCTCCCATACAGAGAAGGAACAAGATGCCGCCGGTATGACGGCTGTCAGCGGGGAAAAAAGCTCTTCTATGATCCGTAAAGTAAAGGAATATATCAATGAGCATATTCAAGATGACTTGAGGCTGCAGGTGCTGGCAGACCATGTGCATCTCAATTCGACCTATCTCTGCCAATTGTTCAAGAATGAAACCAAGATGAACCTCTCCGAGTATATTGCCGAAATGCGAATAGGACGGTCCAAATATTTGTTGTCTACGACACAATTGAAAATTTATGAAATTGCCCGTTTATCCGGCTTTCAGAGCCCGAAGCATTTCATGCTTATTTTCAAACAAAAGGTAGGAAAAACAGCGATTACGTACCGGGAGGAATCCGACTGATCCTTGGCGAGTGACTCTAATCTTCTTAGCATGCTCTACTTCCTAATAATTCGAACTAAACCTAAAGATGAGAGGATTTAGATTTTAATCGAATACCTCTATAGTAAACCTTAACGTTGAGTAATAACAAAATTGAAATGAAAGCGTTATTCTCAAAATGGTCTTACCATCAATATTATGGAGGAATGACTATGCGTAGTTTTTATTTTCGAAGTCTGATTGCCAGAAGAGTGATGCTGTATTCGTTCGGTTTGGTACTAATTGTAGGAAGCTTGGCAACATTAGGGGCTGGGATAGCGGAAGCTCGCTCCAGCAGCGAGCTATTGGAACAATTGCAAAATCCAAACGGTCCTGTCATGGTGGTATCGCACAAAGGCGATTGGAGGAACCATCCGGAAAATTCCTTGTCGGGCATACAGGCCGCGATCGACATGGGCGTTGAGATCATTGAAATCGACATTCAACGAACCTCTGATGGTGTACTTGTACTGATGCACGATACAGACGTTAATCGTATGACGAATGGTACGGGAAATGTCAGCAGTAAAACCTTGGCACAGATTAAATCCTTGAACCTTAGGAAAGGCGAGGGGGGCGGGGGCGCCGCACTGACGAGTGAAACTGTACCGACGCTTGAGGAAGCGATGTTGCTTATGAAAGGGAAAGTATTGGTCAATCTGGATAAAGGGTGGAGTCTGCGGGACGATATTTGGAATGTTCTAGTCAGCACGCAGACGGAAGAACAAGGGATTTTCAAGGGCAGCTCAGCTAATTCAGAAGTAGATGCATGGTTGGATTCCAAGTCACCAAGACCGCTTTATGCAGCGGTAGTGGATGACTCCAATGTTGGCAGTCTAGACACCTTAATTGCGGGAGCACAGCCTGACATTTACGAATTGATATTCGATGCTGAGTCAGATGCAGTGATTTCCGAAACGAATTTGAATAAGATCAAAAATGCGAATAAAAGAATTTGGGTGAATACATTATGGGCGTCACTTGCGGCTAATCATACGGACCAAGGTTCTTTAACCGACCCTGAGAGCGGATGGGGCTGGGTGATCAATAAAGGCGCGACGATGATTCAAACCGACAGATCTCGAGAGCTGATCAACTATCTGAATCTGCGTGAGCCTATGTCTGGCGTCTGGGCTCATAAGGATATCGGCGCTGTTGCCCTTACAGGCAACGCAGGGTACCGCAATGGTCAATTCACCATTTCCGCGGCAGGCAACGATATATGGACAGCAGCCGATGAGTTCCATTATGTCTATCAGCCTATAGAAGGTGATGTGACCATTATTGCAAGAGTCGCGCATCTAGACCATACGAATGATTGGGCAAAAGCCGGGGTCATGATAAGAGAGACGCTAGATGCGGATAGTACATTTGCAGATGTTGTTGTCACACCATCCAATGGCATTAGTTTTCAAAGGAGAGTAACAACAGGACAGAACTTGTCCAACACGACAGGATATTATGATACGGTTGCCGGTGGTGCTTACCAATACGTTAAGCTTGTTCGCAGCGGCGACTCCTTTACCGGGTTTAAATCAACGGATGGTTCAGCTTGGACCCAGATTGGGAACGCGGTTACAGTCAATATGAACAGCAAGGTATATGTCGGATTGGCAGCAACCTCTCACCATGCATCTGTCTTGGGTAATGCGACATTCGACAAAGTTTCGTTGAGCGCAACAACCCCCTATATCTTAACCACAGCTTATCTCCGTCAGGGCCCAGACTATAGCTCTGCGACAGATGCGCATATTCTTAAGTATAGTACTTATTCAGGCCGTAATACGGGTGGTCATGATGTGTTCGAAGTGACCTCCTACCGAGGAACGGCAGAAGATGAGAAGCATGCTCTGCTTAAGTTTTCTTTGCCGGTTTCCATTCCATCCAATGCCATTATTACCAGCGCCGAGCTGCGCATTAAGTTAATGGGGACGCGCAACGGAATGGTGAGCAAGACCGTTAATCTACGTGAAGTAACCGGAGCCTGGAGTGAAGGTGAAGGAACGGGGATAGACGGTCAGGCGGTTGCGGGCGTGAACTGGAACAACAGGCCTTCCTATGGAAATGTCTCCATAGACAAGCGAACGATTCATAATGTAAAGAACGGCTGGTATACCTTTAATGTAACGGATTTGGCTCAAGATTGGCTGGACGGCAGCAAGACCAACTATGGAATTGTATTGCTGGAGGATTCTGTGAATCTCTCGACAGGAGCTAAAGATTTTGCTTCATCTGAAAATACGGATTTAGATAGCAGGCCGAGCCTTGTTGTAACCTATCGATTGCCATAGGAATTTGAATGTGCTTAAGGAGGGCTTACGTCTTGTTACTAGAACACGAGGTTTATAGTTATGCGACACAATGGGTCATTGAAGCGGGTGAAATGATTAGGAACTTGATGCGAAATGAGCTTGATATTCGTATTAAGCTCAGTCACTCGGACTTGGTTACCCGCATAGATGAAGAGGTGGAAAGATTCCTTGTCGAAAAAATAAGAGCCTATTATCCTGATCATAATATTATCGGTGAGGAAAATATTCATAACGTTAAATCCTCCTCTACGTATATGTGGATCATAGATCCAATCGATGGAACGACTAATTTGATTAATAGAAAACAGGATTTTGCAATCTCGGTTGCCTTCTGCGAACAAAATAGAGGGATTTTCGGTATCGTAAATGCAGTTATGAATGACATGCTGTTATGTTCCTTTCATAAGGAAGGAGCATATATGAACGGCAATAAGCTCGAAATGCTGCCTCTTGATAACAGGCTGGAGAATGAGCTGCTGGCCGTTACGCTTCCTTGGAGCGAGATACATGATCAGGATACATGGAGGCCTTATTCAAAGCTAATCGCTGCTGCAAGGGGGATAAGAGTCTATGGAGCCAGCACTTTGGAACTAAGCGATATTGCGCTTAGCAGATCGGGTGCCTATGTACATCATGATATTAAAGCCTACGATTATGCCGCATCGAGAGTCATATTAGAAGAAATAGGGTGCAAATTTACGGATCTGTCTGGCCAGGAAATTAACTGGACTTATAATGGCGGTATCATCGCAGCGATCCCTACTATTCTTGAACAAATCGTGTTCTTATTAAAGTCGGAAGCAAGGTAACACGATGGATAACATTATGGACACTATTTCAGTTTATTTGGTTGATATGGAAGTCATTATTAGGCTAGCGATTGCTATGGTGCTGGGGTTAGTGCTTGGCATGGAAAGAGAATTGAAAAGAAAGCCAGCGGGGCTGAAGACGAGCCTTGTTATAACGTTAGCGAGCTGTCTATTAACGATTGTGTCGAATCATTCGGCCTATGAATTTCCTAAGGTCAGCGGTATCGTTATGGATCCAATGCGTCTGGCCGCGCAAATTGTTACAGGAGTTGGGTTTCTCGGAGCTGGTGTTATTTTGAAGAGAAATCATGATATGATTAGCGGCCTAACGACGGCGGCAATGGTGTGGGTCGCATCAGCAATTGGGATTGCGGTTGGTGCAGGATTTATCGGAGAAGCGATCATTGCCGTTGTTTTCTTATTTATTAGCATCAAGCTAATACCTGCGATTATCTGGAGGATAGGCCCGAAATCCCTGCATCAGAAGGAAATGCTAATAGAGCTCGTAGTAGAGAGGTCAACGAATATGACAGGGATTATCAAAGAGCTGCAGGAGCGGAATATAATGATTAAAAATGTAAGAGTTAAGGATCTACAGGCAGAAGAAACCTATCAGCTCGATATTCAAGCCAGAGTAAACGATAAAACATATGCCACTGACGTATATATGGATTCCAAGAAAATGAGTAATGTCATATCCGCCAAGGTTGAAAGTTTTTAAAAGGGTAAATAGATCCACGCCTTCATGACTTGAAGGTGTGGATCTGTTGTATATAAGAGTTGAAGAGAGAGTCAGCAGATTTGGCATTCAGATATAAAGTAATAAATCAATCTAAATCCAGTACCTGCATATGATTGACTGAGAACATGAATAAACGCTATAATTTCCTTGTTGTGCAAAAAGTTTCGTAAGGATTGGAGGGGCGCGTATCAAACTTAAAGAAATTGCAAAAAAGGCAAACGTTTCGATTAGTACAGTGTCCAGGATCATAAACAATCAAGGCAATTTCAGCGAGGAGACCCGCAGAAAAGTGTTGGACATTGCTAATGAACATTTAAAACCGGGCGTCTCTCCCTCCCAGCTGGCAGGCATCCCCTATACGATTGCCGTAATCATTCCAGGCCATAATGATTTCTTCGATAATGACCCTTCAACCTCTGCCGACTTGAATCACTTAAAGGAAGAATTTGAAGCATATGGTCACCAGATTGATATTGTGAAGCACAGTACAGATTTGCAGTCCTCTCCGGCATATAGACTTTTGAGCGAGGGGAAAGCGGACGCAGCCATCATATTTGACCCCATTGTCAACGACAAGTTGTTTGAAGAGCTTGAGAGACTCGAAATTCCGTACTTGCTTACGAATGGAAGAACCTACAAAATCGGCCATAACTATATTGACTATGATAACCGTAAAGGCGCTTATGAGGTGATTCGATATCTGCATAAGTTAGGTCATCAGAAAATTGGGATTATAGCTGGGCCAAAAAACCATCTCGTGAACGTAAATCGTCTCGACGGTTGCAAAGATGCATTTCGCGATTTTAAGCTGCCGTGGATGGAAAGCCATGTCGTATTAGGAGCATTTGATCCTGCTCATGGATATGAGGCGGTGAAGCAATTGATGAGTGAAGACCCGTCTATAACGGCTATTTTTACGTTGAACGATATCATTGCTTTTGGAGCTATGAAGGGTTTGGCCGAGCTGAACATCCGTATTCCTAAGGATATCTCTTTGGTTGGTTTTGATGATTTGAAGCTATCGGAGTTCATGGTTCCACCGCTCACGACCGTTCGAAGGTTTAGATACGATATTAGCTCCATCATTGTAAAAGTACTTACAGAATTGATCACGAACAAAAATATCTCGGAAGTTAGCATCAGTATAAAGACGGAGCTAATTGTAAGAGAATCATGTGCTAGCGTGTTAAATAAGGAGTAAAACAATGAAAAATTCCGAAATAGCCGTCCTCAGCTATCATTACAGTCTGAGTGACGGCTATTTGGCATTCAAAACTACAATAAATGGATCAATGAGTCATGATAATCGGGAGTCAGTATTATTTAGATTGACGGAGTGAGCGAATTTAGAATATACTAAAAACGCAAAAGTTTGCGCAATTAATTTGCGCAAACTTTTAAAATATGGGAGGGATGACTGATGAAAAACAGTTTTTCAAAGCCATTTATGAAAGCGTTTACCATGTTGTTATTGTTTATTTTGCTAACAGGAGGTTCTTTGGTAGTACCGTTAAGCGAGTCGGTATCAGCAGCTGTTGGTCCGATCAGCGTTACTCTGACAGAGACGCAAGAGGCTTACAAAAATCCCTTTAAAGGATTTAGGCCTACTCGGTTCATGAACGACACCAGCTTCTCGAATCATGAGTACGGAACTGTGTTTAAGCACTATATCAAATACACCGATTTGGAGAATGCGGCGTCGGACTCCGTTCAGAAGATCAAGGATTGGAGCAATACGGCGTGGGCAGGGATCGAAAACCAGAATAAAAAGGTGATTCCTCGCGTGTTCATCGTCTATCCGAACGGAGGAGAATATTGGCCCCAAGGCGTACCTCACGGGGATGTGACGACGCAATGGACGTCGGAAACATTAAAAAACCGTCTTACAGCTTTCATCCAGAAGCTTGGCCAAGCTTGGGATAACGACCCGAGAGTTGCCTATATCGAGCTCGGGTTGTGGGGGAATTGGGGCGAGCATCATATTTGGCCGGATAAGATGACGGACAATACGGACAGAATTCCGCTCAGCTTCCAGACGGCATTAGGCGATGCCGCTACGCAAGCTTTTCAGAACAAGAAGGTCCAAGTGCGGTATCCCGATACATTCCAAAATTATAACTTCGGATTTCTATGGGACTCATTTGCCTTGATTGACGATCTGTCTGGAGGAGAAGGCATTGTCGCAAGGGATGTCTGGAGGACGCAAATTAATGGCGGCGAGGTTGCCTACGATTGGGGGCAGAAGGATATTCAGCCGGGTGATTCCCCTAACGACACGTTAAGCGATCCGAACCATCGGAACTTTGTCATCGATTGGATCAAAAAAACACATACAACCAGTCTGGGCTGGATTGATCTGTACGATGCCGGCAATTCGAACGTATCGCAGGGAGCAGCTTTGATGCAGAAGGAATTCGGATACCGCTTCGTCGTCAATCAAGCGACATTCTCGGGAAGCGTGCAGCCTGGCGGGTCAATGGATGTATCCTTTCAAGTCGTGAACAAAGGGTCGGCTCCGTTCTATTATAACTGGCCAGTGGAAGCCAGTTTGCTGAGAAGCGATCGTACGGTAGCTTGGAAAGGTATTTTTAACAACGTGGACATACGGAATTGGATGCCGGGTGACAATTGGAACAGCACGACGCGCCAATATAATCAAGCGCCTGCCGTTCAGCAGGTTTCCGGTGCGTTTACAATCCCTTCCAATGTTCCGGCGGGAACCTACACCTTGGCCCTTTCCATTCTTGACCCATACGGGCATAAGCCAAGCGCGAGATTTGCCAATACCAACTATTATACAGGCGGCCGAACGCCGCTCGGCAAAGTAGGAATCGGTATGGACCCTGCCAATCAGAACATCGGGCCCTTCGATTTGTTAAAGTCGGACAATACGCTTTCGTATAACCTGACCCAAACGGCATATGATGGCAGCTATAGCGGCGGAGGAAGCACAGATACTCAGGCGCCAAGCACGCCAGGGAATCTGGCAGTAAGCGAGACGACTTCGAGCAGCGTCAGTCTGACGTGGTCGACTTCAACCGACAACGTAGGCGTGACCGGTTACGATATTTACCGCGGAAGCGTATCGGTAGGCTCTTCGAGCACCAATAGCTTTACGGATACAGGGTTAAGTCCAGCCACGAATTACAGCTACACAGTCAGGGCGAAGGATGCAGCGGGGAACGTATCAGGCAACAGCAGCTCTGTAAGTACGACTACAAACGCTTCCGGAGGGGGCGAAACCGGTACAGCTTATGAAGCGGAATCCGCAAGCAATACGCGGACTGGAGCAGCTATCGTTTCCTCGTGCGCAACATGCTCAGGAAGCTCAAAGGTAGGGTATGTCGGGAATAATGACGGTACTTTGCAATTTAACGGAATAAGCGTGTCAGCTGCAGGAACGTATACGATGACGGTATCTTATCTAAGCGGCGAGGCTCGTTCCGTACAGCTACGCGTAAACGGAGGATCAGCTTCCACGCTTAATCTGCCGAGCACGGGAGGCTGGACTGCGGTTGGCACCGTTCAGGCCCAGGTCCAGCTGAATGCAGGCAATAACACGATCCATTTCTCTAATCCGACAGGCTGGGCGCCTGATTTTGACCGCATTCAGATTTCCGGAGGCGGCAGCGCCGGCGATACGCAAGCACCGACTGCGCCAACGAATTTGAGCGTACCGAGTAAAACATCGAACAGCGTAAGCTTGTCATGGAGCGGTTCGACGGACAATGTCGGCGTAACGGAGTATGTGATCTACAGAAACGGCAATCAAACGGGCACATCTGCGGTGACTAGCTTTACGGATAGCGGATTAAATGCCAACACGGCATACGCGTATACCGTGAAAGCAAAAGACGCGGCCGGCAATCTATCGGCTGCAAGCGCAGTAGTTAATGTAACAACAAATGCCGGAGGAGGCGGGACAACCGGCTTGCTGTTAGATAACTTCGATAACTCGCCGAGCTGGCCGGGAGCCAATGATCTTGGCAAGTGGTCAAGCGCAAATGGGTTTGTCAATAACGCAGGCGTAATTGAATCAGGGGCATTGAAGCTTCAGTATAACAATGACGGATGGTTAGGCACGGATATCAACCAGAACATAGGAAGCTACTCGAAAATGGTGATTCGTATCAAAGGCGCTAATGGGGGTGAGCAAAGCCACTTCGAACTCACGATCGGCGGAGTGACCAAAACATTGGCGGCTTTCAGCGGAGATGCGATAACGACCAGCTACAAAAATATTGAAATTGATTTGGCAGCGAACGGCGTAGATCGCAGCACCCCTGGCCAACTGTCGATGACGTTTTGGCATGGGGGCAACAGTTCAGTCTGGATAGATGAGATTCGTTTCGAATAAGTAGTAAGCTGATCGCCATCCGATTAGCTTAAACCTACAAAACAAGACCGACCCGCAGTTCTGCGGGTCGGTCTTGTTTATACCTTCTTAGATTCTTGAATAGATTGATAGTCGTTCACGAATCTTAATTCGTTCAACGAGTGTTGCCCCGTGCAGTTGATGAAAGAGATTTACGAAAGAGCTTCATATCCATAACCGCACCTTCTCTCAGCCTAGATTCTTCAGCGGCAAAGGCCATAAGATGACTTTCCAGAGAGGCTTCCGCAGAAGTCAAGGTGTCAATATATCGTCCATTCCGAAGGTCGGACAGGAACTGTCGCATAATTCCATCGTCGCCTCCTTGATGACCGCTACTACTGGTTTGGGTTTGAATAACAGATTGATTGCCTGACGAAAACTCGAATAAATCGATATGGCCGCTTAGCAAATCGCCGCGAACTTCCCCTTTGGTCCCCATGACTTGGACGATGCGGTTCATATCACGCGTAAACCCGCACATGCTGAATATAACGGTAGCCCCATTTTCAAATTCCATATTCACCGTTTGATGATCCACCACATTATTATCGGTCCGATAGACACATTTGCCATAGGGACCTTCCATGATGGCGTTCATTCTATTGGTTTCGGTAGGCGGATCTGCTATGAGTGCAGCAAAGGGATTTAACACAAGGTCTTGCATGTAAAATCGCAGTGCGGAATATGGACAGGTATGTTCCACCGCGCAGCCATCCGTACATCGGTCGGTTGAGCCTGCTGGAGCATTGTCGATATGAAAATGACCCAAAGAACCAAACGAGCTGACCTTCGTGCAATCCGCATCGACAAGCCAACGGATCAGATCCATGTCGTGACATGATTTGGCCAATATCATTGGACTTGAGAGAGCGTCATTCCGCCAATTGCCTCTGACAAAGCTATGAGCATAGTGGAGGTAACCAACGTTTTCGTTGTGTTGAATGGACATTATGTCACCAATAAGACCGTCATGAATGATTTGCTTCATTTTTTGCCAAAAAGGCGTGTATCTTGAGACGTGGCAGACCGAGAGCAAGCGTCCTTCTTCACGTGCGATTCTTTCCATTTCCACGCACTCCATCGGATTGTTGGACATCGGTTTTTCAAGAAGGACATGATATCCCGCTCTAAGAGCGGCAATCGTAGGTTCGTAATGCATCTGATCTTGTGTGCAGATGAGGAGCGCGTCACAAAGCTTGGGCTGGCTTAGCAGCTCTTCCCATGTTGAATAGATTTGTTCCGAGCTTAGATTCAATGCTTCCGCAAACCTCGTTCTTCTCTCGTCGTTTGGTTCGGCCACCGCGACTACCTCTGCCTCGTGAGGAAACCTCTGAACATATGGCATATAGGATAAGAAGCCTCTAGCTCCTGCTCCTATAACAGCTAATTTGATTGTTTTCATAAGAAGCTCTCCTTAACGTAAGGATTCAAATTTTTCTATACCAGGGCAATCGAGACAGAGGCGCATGGACTTCGAGCTGGATAGGGCCTTCGACTACGCTTCCGTCATCTCCCAGCCATCGGCCATCCGGAAATTGTATGCTTCGTACGATCTGTCCCTTATTCACGACTGGTGCTACCAGAATGGACTCGCCAACCATGAATTGATCCTGAACAGCATGGAAGCCTTGCTGCGGGAAAACGAATTCCAGACTGCGCAGGATTGGAAGCCCTTCTTCGGCAGCTTGGTCTGCAAGCTCGGAGAGTAGGGGGCCTAATTCCGTTCGGATCTGTACCGCATCCATACACCAAGCCAGCTCATCGCCGTTCAAAACTCGCCATGGCGCCATGGAAAACTGCATCGCGGGAAATAAAGCCGAGCATTGAACAAAACGGATAAATAACTCGGAATCAAAACGGAAATTCGGTGAATTAATATCTCCATCCATTCCTCCGCCAACCATGTCAGGGCAGCTAAAAGCGTATCCCATCAGGCCCTGTGCGATCGCGTTGGGGATTAGTCCCCTCAGTCCGGTCGCAGCTTCCCACGAGTGCGTTTTATCCCGTTGCCGCTGGATTAGCGCTTGTCCCCCAAGCTTCCAGCACATGCGCAATTCGCTAAGCGCGTATCCAATTCCGAGTCTGGCGTAGGATTCGCAATCTTCCATCGGGCGGACAGGACGTGACCATGCGACTTCTGCTGTAACGTCATCCATCAGATCAGGCAAGAGAGGTTCTCCTGCGTCCAGCTTGAATCCGTCCACCCCGTAATCTTCAACCAGCCTGTCTAGCTGTTGTTTGAACCATACGGCTCCGTCTAGGCTGGTATAGTCGATGACCGCACTATACCCGTTCCACCATCTTCTCAGGACAGGGGTGTCATCAGCATGCTTCATCAGGAGTCCAAGATCACGCAATTTCCGGAAGGTGATGCTGTCGGGACTTACATACGGGCATACCCAAAGCATGATTTTAAACCCTAACTCATGCAAATCTTTGATCATACCTGCGGGGTCGGGAAATCTATGCTTATCAAAGTCCCAGGTCCCATAGTCTTGCATCCAGTTATCATCAATGATTAACACGCCCGGGGGCATGCCGTTCTCGATAATGGATCTCGCATAGTGGAGAAGCTTCTCCTGAGTAGGTTCATAAAACATTTCTACCCATGTGCAGTATTGCGGTGCTTCAAAGGCTAGTTTGTCAGGTGTAACGCCGGAAGGGGGGAAATGGTTATGGCATGCATGCCTGTAAGCTCCTTGAAGGGTTTCGTTCCCGTCTTCAATCGCTATCTCCTGTTTGTGATGGATGGTAATGGTGCCCTCATTAAATGAGAAGGTAAACGGCTCTTCGCTCCAAATATACCTTCCTAGATTAGATAGTAATAAGGGTGAAGCTTGATTATCATCCGTCAAACGCAAATCACGCGTATGTGGATGGTCGCCAAAGGGCATTAAATGGCCTTCGTTAATAACCCCTCCCCACCAGTACTCTCCAAGACCTCTTTGCAATTCAGTGATCTTCATAGCAGACACTCTCCATTCATTATTAAGAAATAATTTGCGCAATTATTTACTAGTATTATGGATGAATCTTTATTCGAATGCAAACCCTTTTTATCTTAATAATTAGGCATGCAATCTTTAAAATGAGGCATATAAAGCGTTTGTAGTATTCGATTAAAATGAAGTAGTAAAGAGGCAAGGTAATCTGCGTAATAGTTTACGCAAATAATTTGCCTAAACTAATCATTAGGGGGATATAAGATGGGAAAAAGAAACAAATTTTCATTCATGCTTGCAACTGTTTTTATCGTTATTGCTTTGTTCGCTGCTGCTTGCAGCAGCAACACAAACAACTCACCGGATAATAGTCCGAACAACAATGCTGGGAAATCGACTGATGCTCCAAAAAAGAACGTAACACTTACCTATTCCATTTGGGATAAAATTCAGCAGCCGGCAATGGAAGCGATTGCGAAGGAGTTTACGGCAGAAAATCCGCATATCAAGATCAAGGTAGAAGTTATCCCATGGGGGGATTATTGGACAAAAATGTCCGCTGCTGCTCCATCCGGCACATTGCCTGATGTTTTCTGGATGCATGGAGGCCAATTCGTCAAATATGCATCAGGTAATTTCCTGGAGCCGATCACAAGCAAGGTGCAGGCCGGAGAAATCGATCTGAATAATTATGCGGCAGACCTTGCTTCCATCTATACGCTGAACGGCGAAAACTACGGCGTGCCTAAGGATTTCGACACGATCGGATTGGCGTACAACAAAGAGTTGTTCGATCAAGCGAACATACCGTATCCTGACGACACTTGGGATTATGCCAAGCTTGCAGAGGTTGCTAAGCAACTGAGCCAGCCTGATAAAGGCATCTATGGCTTTGGGGCGAAGCTTGACACTCAAACTGGATATTGGAACGATATTCTAGCTAATGGCGGAAGTATTCTGTCCGCTGATCTGAGTAAGTCGGGGTACGATGATCCGGCGTCCATTGAAGCTTTGAAGGCTCGTTATCAAATGATTCTCGACGGCGCTTCTCCGACTCATCAACAAATGACGGATACGGAAGCGACGGAGATGTTCAAGTCCGGAAGATTAGCGATGATCTTTGACGGATCTTGGCGGATCAGCGATATTGATAGCAGCGAAATTATCAATGGGAAATGGGATTGGGCGAAATTGCCTACGGGCAAGGAGAAAAGAGGCAATATCATTAATGGCTTAGGAAACGTTATGTCCGCAAAAGGAAAGAATAAGGAAGAAGCTTGGCTATTCCTCAACTTCCTTGGATCCCAAAAAGCAGCGGAAATTACGGCGGAAATGGGTGCGGCAATACCGGCATTCAACGGTACACAAGATGCGTGGCTGACTTCAAGACCACATCTGAATCTGCAAGTATTCACGGAGCAAGTAGCTGATGCGATTCCGTATCCGAGTGGTTCCGAGTCGTACCCTGTATGGTTCGCGAAAGAGCCTGAAATTATGTCGCAAGCGTGGGGCGGAGCTATCGCGGTGGAGGAAGCTGCGAAGAAGGTCGCTGAGATGATGAATCAAGCAATAGCTGAAACAAAATAAGCCTATTATCCAAATTAAAGTGATTCGGGAGACGTTCCTGACGAGCAGGAACGTCTCCAATGAATAGGGAGTGGTCAGATTGAATTCCAGAAGCAGATATGTTTGGGCCTACTTCATGATCGCGCCGACTCTCATAGGCACATTGGTTTTCTGGGGTTGGCCGGTTCTCCAGTCAATTATGCTAGGATTCCAACAGTCGGAGAATTTCGGGCTCGTCAATCATTGGGTTGGATTTGATAACTATGAGAAATTATTCCGTGACGCAGAGTTTTGGCAGAATCTGCGCAACACCTTATATTATGTTGTTCTGTTTGTGCCAATTACGCTAATCCTCTCTACCATTTTTGCTGTGCTGCTGAATACCAAGATTAAAGGTTTGTCCATGTACCGTGTCATTTTTTTCTTGCCTCAGGTCACGATGCCTGCAGCGGCAGCGATGGTTTGGGTCGTCTTGTTCGCTCAGGACTTCGGACTCGTCAATCATATCTTGGGAACGCGCGTGGCATGGTTGTCTAATCCTAATTATGCGATGATCGTGTTGGTTATCGTTGGTGTGTGGGGGGCAATCGGCTTAAATATGCTGCTGATTCTCGCAGGTTTGCAAGGGATACCTAAATCGCTCTATGAAGCGGCAGACATTGATGGTGCCAGGAGATTCAACAAGTTTCGCTATATAACCATTCCCATGCTGACACCAACGCTTTTTTTCACGAGTATTATTCTTTTGATTGGAGCAACGCAGATCTTTGACTCCATCTTTCTAATTATTGGGAAGACGAATGTAGCGCTTCCGTCGGTTCGCTCACTTGTCTATGCCTATTACCAAAATAGCTTCGTTTACTTTAATCCCAATTATGGAGCTGCAATTATCAATGTATTATTGTTGATTAACCTTTTGCTGACAGGGATTCAATTTGCTTTTCAGAAAAAGTGGGTCGTCTACGACTGAGGAGGAAGGATGACAGAAATGCAAATCTCATCGGCGAGGAAGATCAACTGGATTGTTCATAGCATTCTTATAATCAGCGCCGTTATTATGCTCGTTCCATTTGTGTGGATGGTGCTGACTTCGCTGAAGACAACTACGGAAGCTACCCAAATTCCAATTCATTTTTTTCCTGAAGCCCCCAGCTTAAGAGGATATATGGAGGCGATCAAGCAATCCGCATTTCCGTATTATTACATGAATACCGTTTTTACAGCGATAATGAAGACCGTATTTCCGGTTATATTTAGTTCGATGGCGGCATATGCCTTTGCTCGGTTAAGGTTTCCAGGAAGTACGATTCTTTTTGTATTGATTATCTCAGTCATGATGGTGCCTAATCCTGTTTTTTATACGCCGCAATATATGATGATGAGTGACTTTGGATTGGTCAATACGGTTACTGCGCTTTGGATTACTTCATTAATTAGTCCTTTCGCTACCTTTCTTTTAAGGCAATTCTTTATGTCCATATCAAAGGAATTGGAAGAAGCGGCAGTGCTGGATGGCTGCAATCCATTTCAAATTTACTGGCATATTATGCTTCCACTCGTTAAGTCGGCTTTAGTGGCCATTGTCATTATTCAATTGCAGTGGTCTTGGAATGAACTGCAGTGGCCGCTCATTATTAACAGCTCACCTGAGAAGATGACCTTGTCATCAGGTATTGCAACACTCGTCTCCATGTTCGGAACGGATTATCCCGTGTTAATGGCAGGCGCCTTCATGGCGGTAGTTCCGATGATCGTGCTCTTCTTTATATTTCAAAAGCAGTTTATTGAAGGCATCGCATTTAGCGCGCATAAAGGATAAACGATTGATCCTTGTGTCTCTCATTAGCCTTATCGGTTTCGAATGCATTTCCGCAGGTATCCGGACTTATGTGAGTCCGGATTGGCCTGCTGCTTATGATGCAAGGGGCAAATTCAAATAAGTAGAAGTAATTATGACAGCGCTCTCAATTAATTAACAGCGTAATCGAGGAGGATTTTAATGAATCCATTATCCGTACACAAGATTAGGAAGGCATCATTCAAAGTGTTGCTTATTGGCAGTATGTTATTAAGCTCACTCTTTGGGAATGCTGCAAGCATTGCAAGCGCGGACCCCGCGTCAACGCGCGTACCCGCTAATCCATATCCGAGCCCTACGGTGGATAGCACCTTAGCTAAGCATGATTTGAGCTATGCCCCAAGCCCGCTGGACAACCCGTTAAAAGGATTCGCTCCGTTCTATCCGTGGGAAACGGAAACTTCATTCCCCCACAGCTTGGAATGGTATTATATCCCGCTGAAAGCGGTGATGAATGGCCCTGATTCCTATACATTCAATACGGGCATAGAGCCAGCACTGAATGCCATTGCGGCAAGAGGGAATCAGGCGGCACTTAGGGTCTATCTTGAATATCCGGGCAAGGAGGACGCCATACCGGACTTTATTCACCAAAGCGGCGTTGAAATGCGTCATAACGCTACTTTTAACCAGGACGAACCTGATTACGATGATCCGTTAATGATCACTTATTTGACAAACTTCATTGAAGCCTTTGGGGCGGAATATGATGGTGATCCACGCATTGGATATATTCATATGGGCCTCGTTGGACTATGGGGGGAGTGGCATACTTACCCTTATGATGAGGATGCTGCGGATGGTTTGCCGAACTACATGCCTAGCGCAGATACAATCGGAGAAATTTTCACTGCATATGATACAGCGTTTGACCAAACCAAGCTCGAGGTCCGATATCCCGGCTTGCCTGGTGCATCGGAGTATAATTTTGGCTACCATGATGACTCTTTCGGGTACAAGGAAGGCGATCCGCTGCAAAGCGTAACACAGCCAGAGAGTATGGGCGGAGCCTATTATTCTTTTTTGACCAAAATGCTGGAAGCCGGTTCCGAGAATAAATGGATCACGCAGTCGATTGGCGGAGAAGTGCGTCCCGAAATTCAGAGCAGCTTCTTCAGTGGCGGCGCCAATGTTGATGATGCAATGGATGATATTGAACTCACTCATGCGACGTGGATGATCAACCAAGGCGGTATCAGCAACTACAACGCCAACGATGCTGCCGTTGCGGCGGGTGTGCGAAAGATGGGCTACGATTTGAATGTGAAGAGCTCGCATTATAATGACGTAGCTCAAGGTGACCCGCTTAAGGTCGGAGTAACCATCCAGAATAATGGCGTTGCTCCCTTCGCTTATCCTTGGAAGGTAGAGCTGGGAGTGAAAAATGCATCAGGGAAGCTGGTTAAGCAATGGGATACGACATGGGATATGACGAAGGTTATGCCTGTGCAAATCAGAACGTATCCAGAATGGAACCTCTCTGGTGATCCGAAGTATGTCCCATTCGGCGAACCCTATTATTTCGATACGTCGATTCCTGCTCTAGGCTTGAATGACGGTTATTATTATTTGGTTATGAAGGTCGTTAATCCGTTAGAAGCCATTAGCAATAAGGCGAAAAAGGTAGGATTTGCGAATGCGGATCAGGATAAAGAAGGCTGGCTCAATTTGGGGCCGGTGCTGGTAGGGGATTGCGCTTCACCTTGTTCGGCGCCTCCGACTTCACCGCCACCGCCGCCTAAGCGCCTGCTAGTGGATGATTATGATGGAACGCCAGCATGGTCTGGAAACACTCAAAATGATCTAAATCAATGGACCGGTTCAAGTAATTTTGCCAATGGGAATGGCGCTGGCGTTGTCCAAGATGGCGCATTAGTTCTGCAGTATCAGAATATGTCGCGGCTCGAAACCAATATCGGACGAAATGTGGCAGATACGGGGAAGCTGGTCATTCGGGTGAAAGGAGCCGCCGGGGGAGAAGAGAATCAGGTCAGCCTCAGCGTTGGCGGCGTAACGAAAACGCTTGGTCAATTCAGCGGAGATACGATAACAACGAGTTATAAGGATCTGGTCATCGACTTGCATGATCAAGGCATTAATTTGTCGCAAACCATCTGGAGCATTGCGATTTCACAAGCGGCTTGGGATACGACAGGCACTATCTATATTGATGAAATATACTTTACGGACAAGTATGAATCAGATTCTGATCCGGGTACTGACCCTGGTACTGGCCCTGGTACTAATCCTGGTTCAGGAAAGCCGGGACTCATTGAAAATTTCGAGTCTTATGCCGACGATGCTGCGCTTGGGCAAGCATGGACGGAAGCGTGGTCGGACAAACCGGGCTCAGTGACTAGAGCGCTAGGCCAAGCGAGTGGAAGCAAGGGCCTTAAGCTTTCGGTTGCGATCACTGATTCGGAGTGGTCGAATACGATCCATTCCATCCCTTCGGACAAACGTGATTGGTCCAAATTCGACGGTTTAAGCTTCTGGGTGGACAATACAACAAACGATAATAAAGATTTCAGCTTGAATGTTGCGCTTCAAACTCCTGCAGCGAGTGGCGAGTTCGGGCTGAAGGAAGGCGGATCAGCCTTGACGATCGCTGCTGATGGAAGCTGGCAAGCTGCGGCATTCAACGGAAGCTCGCTAAATGTTCCCGCAGGCTTCAAAGGCGTTGTAAGAATGGCTTGGGATCAATTCGTTCAATCCGCATGGCAATGCGACGGCGTTCAAGCTGATTGTGCTGCAGCGTTGGATGCCAGCGAAGTAACTGGCCTTCAGTTGGGATATCCGCCAGCCGGTTATATTCACAATGTCATCACGATTGATGACATCATGCTCTATCGGGCAGATAAAATACTGGAAGATTTCGAATCGTATGAGGGCGATGCCGCCTTGCAGAACGTCTGGAGAGTAGACTGGGAATCTGGAGAACCATCTGCGCTTCGTACGATTGACAAAGTAAATTATGCGAACGGCAGTCAGGCGATGAAGTTTTCGGTTTCTCCTCCTTCGGGAAAACCCATATCCGATTGGGTCAATATTAAACGTGCGGCGTTTACTGGAGCAGACTCGGATTGGTCGGCATTTGACGGCCTCACATTCTGGGTCAACAATATGTCGCCAAGCAACAAAAATATGGATTTGAACCTATCGCTTGTTACTGATGCACCGAAAGGCGAATTCTCATTAAAAGAAGGAGGAGTCGTGAATTTCTACCATGCAGCTGACGGCTGGAAGTTAACTACGCTCGGTGGAGGTTCCCTTTCGATCACTGCTGGCTACAAAGGAATGGTTAGAATTCCTTGGAGTGCGTTCGCTCAATCCGCATGGCAAGGCTGCGATGCTTGCGAGGCAACCTTCGATGCGAGCAAGGTTCTTCAAATTCAATTCGGCTTTGGCCCTAAAAATCAAGCGGACAATGTCCTCAGCATAGACCAGATTGGAATCTATGCGTTAGTGGGCAGAACAAACGGATCTGGAGGAGGTACAACGACACCTCCTGCCGAGCATCCGAGCGCGCCAGTGTGGGCAACAACGGAAGGAACGCATGCCTTGGCGTATCAGCCTGCTCCGGTAGATAATCCGCTCAAGGGATTCCTTCCTTTCTACGATGCAGCTGAGGAAGCCTATTTCAAAGCTGGCGATGATTGGAGAGATCGCCCTACCCAGCTGCCCTACAGCTTAGAATTTTTCTACTTGCCGCTGAGCAAGCTGATGAACAATCTGGATGACTTTAATTGGTCAGAACTGGACAAACGGCTTGCAGAGGTGGCATCCAGAGGCAATCAGTCCGTATTCAGGGTGTATCTGGACTACCCGAACAAACCTTCAGGAATACCGCAATTCCTTATTGATGAAGGGCTGTCGACTTACAATTATGAGGAATTCGACAACGGCAAGGATGCCACGAGTTTGGCGCCTGATTATAATGATGAGCGTTTATTAGGCGCTTTGGACAATTTCATTGGTGCGCTTGGAACTCGTTATGATGGCGATCCTCGAATCGGGTCCATCATGATCGGGTTAATCGGCTTCTGGGGCGAATGGCATACGTATCCCTATGACGGGAATCTGCAATCTCCTAACCTGATGCCAACAGACGCGAACATGAAGCGGGTTCTTACCGCTGTAGACAACGCCTTCAATGAAACACAGCTCGTATTAAGATATCCAGTGGAGAACAACACGCTTCAAACCAAAAATTTCGATGTCGGCTATCATGATGATTCATTTGCATTCCAGACACTCCCGCCAAGCTTGGGCGGACAAGGCTGGCATTTCTGGGGTAGAGTCAATGACGCAGGAGTAACTGAATTCTGGAAGACGAACAGCATGGGCGGAGAGATGAGACCGGAAATTCAAGTGAAGATGTGGAACAATGATCCGCCAAAATACAATGAACCATCGACGCCGATCGAGGGGGCACAGGGAGAGGATTATTACACAAGTCTGGGCTTGACCCATGCATCCTGGTTGATTGCTCAAGGTATATTTCAAACTCCGCTAGATTCAGAGCCTTTGGCGAGAGCTACGGAAGGCTCGCGCAGAATGGGCTATGAATACTATGTGCCTACTGCCTATCTGGATGCACCAGATGGAAACCTGAAGGTGGGAGTAGAGCTTGAGAACAGAGGGGTAGCGCCGTTCTATTACAACTGGAAGGTCGAGCTTGCTGCCCAATCAAGTAATGGCATCATTGAAATATGGAATCCGGATTGGGGTCTGGAAGGCATTCTTCCTAATATGAATGGATTTGATAACAATAAGCTGTTTGAATCGACTAACAATCCGGAATTAAGCAATGGAAGCTATCAAATTTTGATGCGCTACGTAAATCCGCTAGAGCAATTGAATGCAGACGCCAAGAAGTTCCACTTCGCAAATACGGAGCAGAATGGGAGCGGGTGGCTGAATCTAGGCAGCGTAGACGTATCGAATAGTGATTCCGACGGCCCAGTAAGGGTTACGGGATTAACGGCGGATTCATCGGGCCAGGTTCAATTGGCTCCAGGCGCAAGTAAGCAGATTAATGCCACGATAGCGCCGGTAGAAGCCAGCAATAAAAGGATCGTTTGGTCTTCGGCAGACCTTAAAGTTGCCTATGTATCTGCCGCAGGCTTGGTCACAGCAGTTGGTGTTGGCCAAACTGTCATTACGGCGAAGTCTTCTGACGGCAATCTAGAACAACAATTTCATGTAACGGTTGCGTCTGATTCGAACCCGCCTTCTGGTGGCAGTGGCGGCACATCAACACCGACGGCAACGCCAGCACCAGAGATAACGGACAACGGCATCAAGCTGGGACAAGACGCGGTCATACTTGTTCCAACTACGAATGAGAATGGCATCATTGAAGTGGCGGCAAACATTGATTGGAAGAAGCTTCAGGATGCCTTCCTTGCCCTTCTTAAAGGCTCAACTACCGCAAACGCGAAATCGGTTATTATCGAACTGAAAAACGACGGTGGGAATGTGAAGGTCAATATTCCATCCTCTGCATTTGCAGATGTGGCGAATAAGCTGCCAGAAGCGTCAGTGCTTATACAGACGGATTTCGGAAGCTATAAGGTTCCTGTCAAAGCTTTTGGATTAGCTGCTTTAGCGGAAAAGCTAGGCGTGAGTCCTGAAGAGATGACCATAAGTATCGTTATTAGCAGAGTTGCAGGCAGCAGGGCAGATCTATTGTCTGAACAGGCAAGCAAAGAAGGTTTGACGCTGCTTACCCCTGCACTGGATTACAATATTTTTGCTCAAGCGAACGGACAGTCGATCGAGATGAGCAGCTTCGGCAGCACCTATCTCGAAAGAACGGTTATTCTGCCAGGAGCAATAGATCCAGCGAAAACGACGGCACTTCTATTCAACCCGGATACAGCAACCTTTCATTTTGTTCCGTCCATATTCCTAGGCAATGGCGAAAATACAGAAGCTGTAATCAAACGGAATGGAAATAGTATTTATACGGTAGCTTCAGGCAGTAAGACTTTCTCTGATCTTTCTGGCCATTGGGCAAAATCGGAAATTGAGCTGCTGGCCTCTAAGCGGATTATTAACGGGGTTTCGCTGAACAGCTTTTCGCCGGACAAACCGATCACTCGCGCGGAGTTCACAGCCATACTCGTTCGTTCTCTCGGACTTAGTCCTCTAAGTACGGACGCCGCTTTTAGTGACGTATCCACAGGAGACTGGTATGCAGCTGCGATTGCTACCGCGGTTGATGCGGGAATCATTGAAGGCTTTACGGACGGTTCATTCAAACCAAATGAGCGAATCACCCGTGAGCAAATGGCTGTCATGCTGTCCAGAGCTCTGAGCTATATGAACAAATCCGTCCAAGTCGATGAAAAACAGCTTGAGAAATACACGGATAACGGTTCTATCGGTTCTTGGGCAAGAAATTCGATAGCTGAGCTGCTCACCGCTCAAATCATGCAAGGGAAATCAGGAACTACGATTGATCCTGTCGCCGATGCAAGCCGAGCTGAAGCAGCTGTCATGATCAAAAGGCTTTTACAATTTACGCAATTTATTAATTAAATGTTGAACTAAATAAAGGAGCACATGACATTAGCATTCATGTGCTCCTGTTTTATCTCTCCTTTTCGTACATAAATGTGGCTCTGAGCCCCACTTCCGTATCGAATATTTTGAAACGTATTGCCCTTTGTTAAGGGTAGAAGCCTTCATGGTAGTATCATATTCACTTTGATAGAATTAGTGTAGACTAGCATTGAGGTTCAATGGTAAAGGAGGTTGTGTTTTTCGATGAAACCTGCTGTTATTGGAATAGTTGCCATACTTTTCATATCTCTGATGTACATCCTTTACAGCAAATATAGCGGACCCGACCTATCGAATTCGACGGGATACCACAATGCAGATGCAGCGGATAAGCAAGCGGAAGATGTGCCAGAATCATTTGTCACATTGAAAGTAATTATGCCTGGCGATCTGTCGGCGCGCATGGGCGACTTCGTTGAGAATGAATTGAATGATCGACTTAAGAAAGATTTAAATATGAAGCTTGACTTGACTTATATTCCTTGGTCTAATTACCAACAAAAATTAGAACTGGCCTTATCCACCGGAGAAAAGTACGATTTGTTCTGGTATGGCGCACCATTCGTCTCTGTTTATTACACGAAAGGTTATATTCAGCCTTTAGATGAGCTGCTGAACCAATATGGGCAGGATCTTATTCAACATATTCCTGATGAAAACTTCAAGCAGAATCGGATCGATGAGAAGCTCTGGGCGATACCGTCTCAGGCATTTACGTCTGCAGGGAAATTCTCTTCCGTCATGGTTCGCCAGGATTTGCTAGAGAAGGTCAGCATGTCAGAAATTAAGACAATCGCTGATCTCGAGCTTTTTTTCGAAAGAATGCAAACCATAGATCCAAGTTATTATGGCTATTTGGAAACGGACCGAGGCCATGAAATGTTGTGGCGTGAATTGACAGATCGAAATTACTCTTCATTGGATGAGCGATTGTTATTTGTGGTTGATGAGGACTCTGGAGAGATTCTGAGCTATGTAGAGTCTGATTTATATAAAAAAGCGGCTCAATTGCGTGAGTCATGGGTGAAGATGGGCATCATTGACAAGAATCTAGTGGGCAATCCGGCAGCGAAGATCGATCAGGAGAATGCAGGAAAGCTTCTATTTCGAGTAGGTGCGGTCTCCAGGGCAATGGAGAACCTGCAAACGGCACGGAATGCTGATCCGAATGCCAGGCTCCGCGAGTATTATCTTGCAAAGGAGAAACCGAAGTTTATTACTACCCCAAGCAATGAAGCCTTTATGATAACGGAGGCATCGGAAAATCCTGAACGGGCGATGATGTTTATGAATTGGATTTTGCAAAACAAAGATAATTATAATTTTATTGTTTATGGGGTAGAGGGAAAGGACTATGAACTGGAGAATGGTAAAATTAAGCAATTGACCAATGACCAGTTAATATACGAATGGATGTGGCGAAACAAGGATTATTTTCTCGCACCTGCCAGTGTAGAGGATGATATTATTGATGACATGCTTACGAATGATGAAAACTCGCGCATTTCCAAATTATTCGGATTTCATTTCAATGAGGCGTCCGTCAAAAATGAGATAGCCCAGGTCATGGCGGTCTATAAGGAAAAATTCGAGCCCATCAATTTTGGCTTGGCCAGTTATGATGAGTATTATGAAGATGCAATCGCAGCTCTTAAGAAAGCAGGCTTTGACGTTGTTTTTGAAGAATTGAAAAAACAGTTCTCGGAATTCCAACTCCAACATTAAGATGCTGAGCCCGAATTTGAGAGGACGATCGATTATGAGCAGATTCAGCATATTCACAAAACTAATAGCCACTTTGTTGATTTTACTTATCCCAATCCTACTCCTATTTGCGGTGTCGAATCGAACAAGTACGCGTGTATTGACTGACGAAATTATTAAGGTGAAGCAATATCAGATTGAAACGTTCGCCAACCAATTGGATCAGTTGTTTTTTCGACTGGATACCTATAAAAAAATGCTGTACGAAAGCACGGATGTACGAAATTTAGCCTACCCTGATTTGCTTGACGATGTCTTAGATAAATATAGAATCAATCGAACGGTCTCTGAAGAAATTAATCGACTTGCCGGTTACGGTGATTGGAAAGCAGTGATTGCTGTTCTCTATCCTCGTACCGGAATCGTCATCAAAAGCAACTCCAGCTTAAATGCGCTCCCCAAAGAGTTTCCTGCGCAGGATACATTTTGGCAATATTATTCCGATCCTAATGAAGATTATTTCATGGAAATATTGTCTTATCCCGAAAACTCAGCGGAGTCAGGCGAGGCGCATATGAGAGTAGTGCTTAAATTCGGCGTGGCAGCCTTGCGAAGTGCTTTATCTGAATTTAAAGCGAATGGTTCGGGAGATCCGTTCCTCTATCATCCAGGAGCGGACCCTATTCATAATTATTCCGTAAATGTAGATCAAATTGACGAATTTCTTCCTAGGCTTAGAGAGATCGACAGTTCGATGGAAAGCGGATACATGCTGCTTAAATCCGACAAGACGAGGTTTCAGGTCCACTATCAAAAGCTGGAATCATTAGGCTGGTATCTGGTTGATTACGTCCCCATCAGTCATATTATGGCACCAATTAGTCGGAATCAGACGATGTTTTATGTGATAAGCGGAATGCTTCTGTTTATGGGGGCGTATCTTGCTTTTGTGATGTATCGAAATATTCAGATCCCATTCCGGAAGCTGATTCAGAACATGAATTTGATCGAAAAAGGTATTTATTCCGTAAGGATGGTAGACAAGCCCAAAGGGGAATATCGATTTCTTTATGAAAAATTCAACTCCATGGCGTCAAAAATAGAGAAACTGATCGAGGACGTGTTTAAAGAACAGCTCCGCTCAAAGGATGCGACGCTGAAGCAGCTGCAATCGCAGATCAATCCGCATTTTCTGTACAACACGCTTGCTTATATCAAAAGTATGATTGAGCTGAGTGAAGACAAAGCCGCCATTTCAATGACTATGAATTTGAGCAAATACTATCGTTACACGACCAAGACGGGGAACAAGATGGTGAAGCTGAAAGAAGAATTGGACTTGGTTCATTTCTATCTAGAGATCCATTGCATGCTGAGAGATGATTTTGAATTTCATATCGAGGTCGAGCCGCAGATGGAAGACTTGGAAATTCCACGCTTGATCGTACAGCCGCTTGTTGAAAATGTAATCCTTCATTCGTTCAATAATCATTCGGAATATGGAATGATTCGAATTAGGTGTTGGCGGGAAGATAGCATGAACCATGTAGCGGTTGAGGATACGGGCACAGGAATTGATTATGCAGTGATCGAGTCGATTAGAAGGAAGATTCAATCGAGCAATGAAGAAATAGAATCCGGCCTGAAAAATGTACATCAACGACTACGTTTGATGTACGGTGGCGACTCAGGCTTGCTGCTCAGCCAATCGGAATTAGGTGGACTTTGCGTAGAATTATGTTGGAGCAACAGGGAAGACGTATCTTGACCTAAGGAGGGACAAGGATGTTCGAAATATTGATCGTGGACGACCACACACATTTGGTTGACAGTCTGGCAATTGGACTTCCGTGGGAGCAAATGGGGATCACTAATGTTTATAAAGCCTATTCCGGCGAGGAGGCCTTGGAGCTGCTCAATTACCGTTCCGTTGATATCGTGGTAACGGATATCCATATGAACGGAATGACTGGACTAGAGTTGATCGCCCGAATCAATGAGAAATGGAAAAATACAAAAGCGGTTATTATAACCGGATTTGATGAGTTTCAATATGCGAAGGAAGCCATCCAACAGCAAGTAAGTGACTATCTCTTGAAGCCGGTATCGAATGAGGAATTGGAACAAACCCTTCGAAACATTATTAATCGAATTACAGAAGAAGGAAATGAGCTGCTGAATCAGCAGAAATTTGTTTACCGTTTCCGAGAAAGCTTGCCCAAATTAAGAGAAATGTTCTTATATGAATTGATCTCCGGCAAAAATTACCCTATATCTGATTTAAAGGAGAAGATCCATCTCTATGGGCTTCCCTTTTCTGTTGAAAAAGAGGCTATCCTCTTATGCATGAGAGTAGAGGAGGATTATTCGAATACGGATCTTTATAGTCTCTCTTTGATCGAATATGCCATGTTTAACATCGTAGAAGAGGTTTTTTCGAATAAATTTAATGTGATGCATTGCAAAGATTCGCATGATTATTTGATTTTTCTGGTTCAAGCAAGTTCAATAGAACAATCAGACATAGATAACTCCGCAATAATAGAAGACTTGGCCAGGCTCTCCCAGCATCAAATCAAATTATATTTAAAATCGAAGGTTTCCATTGTACTTAGCAATTGGGGAGGATTCCCAAAGGACATATTGTCCATGTACCACTCTTCATTATCCATATATACCGATTACATAGGAAATCAGACGGAAAGCTTTTTTCATGTGACGCAAAAGAAAGAAGTTTTCGAAATCCAACCGCTTGCGGAGCTTTATCGTTCCCAAACGTTAATGGAGTTAATTGATATTGAACAGTGGACGGCATTTGAGAGTAAGCTGACCCGGATATTCGATGAGCTTGAAGGCGCAGGCAGCGGGGCCCGTGAATACGGGCTTGAAATCTATGTTACCTTGCTACAAACCTACGCCTATTATTTGCACAAGAAGGGCAAACGGATCTTTGAAGTTTTTGGAAGAGATATCGAGAAAATGCTGAAAATTGATGCCAGTTGGAGTTTGGAGCCGTTAAAAGAATGGGCTTTCGGCAGCTATGTCCAAATCAAAGCTTACAGCGACAGCCGTTCAGACAATATACGGTTTGACTTGATGGAACGGATTCGCCGATTTATACAAGAAAATATCAAAGATATAACCCTTCAAACAGTAGCTGATCATGTTAATCTGCATCCCGTATATGTATCCAACTTATTTAAGCAGGAAACGGGAGAGAACTTCTCAAACTATGTGCTTCGCCTGCGAATGGAGAAAGCGGTCCAATTGTTGAAGCAGAAGGATTTGAAGATCAGTCAAATTGCGCATGAAGTTGGCTATCAGAAACCGCAGTATTTTATTAAGCTGTTTAAGTCTCACTATGGGATGACTCCACAAGAATTTAAGAACAGTTTATGAAGAGGACCCATGGCTGGCCGAAATCACCGAGAACGGGAGCCGTCGTGGATTGTGGCACGTCCAGTATATTGTCCGAGGGCCGCTCGGTTTGCCCGGGCCGCCGAAAGGACGGCATCAAAATTCTAAGTTAGAAAGAAGATGAACGCAAGGCCGGTGGAGGGCTTTGTGTTTTTTGCGTTGCATGGTTCATTCCCAAACTGTGTCGGATAAGACCAGAAATAAAAGGATCGACCGCTACTAAACCCCCGCCGCCTCTCCTATAATTGGAGACAAGACAGAGAAAAGTAGGTGGAGAACGTGAGCAAACGTAGCGGAGGAGAAGGCGCTCTCCTTGGCGCCGGCGGACGGCGCTGGAAGCTGATTCGAGGCAACCTGGATATGTATTTGCTGCTTATACCGGGCCTTGTGTTCTTGTTATTGTTCAAATACACGCCGATGTACGGCATCATCATCGCCTTCCAGGACTTCAACATCTTCAGCGGCATATCCGGCAGCGAGTGGGTAGGGACGGAACAGTTCGAGAGACTACTGCATTCGGAAGAATTTCTGCAGGTGCTTATCAATACGCTGCTGATCAGCTTGTACAAAATAACGATTTTATTCCCGATACCGATTGTCATCGCGCTTATGCTCAACGAAGTGCGGCGCATGTTCTTCAAGCGGACGATCCAGACGATCATCTATTTGCCCCATTTCCTATCATGGGTCATTATCTCGGGATTATTCCTTAACATCCTGTCGCCAAGCGGCGGCATCGTCAACGAAATCATTCGTTCGTTCGGCGGAGAGCCGATCTCGTTCTTTACCGACAACAGCTTGTTCCGCAGCTTGGTCGTCTTCACGGCCGGGTGGAAGGAAATCGGCTGGAACGCCATCGTCTTTATCGCCGCGATCGCGGGCATTGATCAGGAGCAATACGAAGCCGCCGCCATCGACGGGGCGGGGCGGATCAGACAGATGTGGTCGATCTCGCTGCCGGGCATGCTGCCTATCATCGTTCTGATGTTCATCCTGCGGATCGGCAGCCTGCTGGAAGCAGGGACTGAACAGATTCTGACGATGTACAATCCGCTCGTGTACGAATCCGGGGACGTCATCGGCACTTACGTGTACCGGATGGGACTCGGCCAGCAGGATTACAGTTTCAGCACGGCGGTTGGCCTGTTCAACTCTGCTGTCGGCTTCCTGCTTATCGTCATCGGCAACATGCTCAGCCGCAAATTCCTGAATCGCAGTATCTGGTAAGGAGGAACGACCATGTATAGGAGAACCGCCAAAGATTTTATGCTCGATGGCTCGATCTATGTTGTGCTTATCGCGATGGGGCTTATTACGCTGCTGCCGTTCGTTAACATTTTGTCCAAGTCGATCAGCGAGGAATGGGCCATTCTGTCGGGTCAGGTCGGGATTTTCCCGGTCGGATTCCAGCTTGACACGATGAAATTCGTCGTCACGAACAGCCAGTTTCTTAACTCGCTGTGGATATCGCTGCTCATTACGGTCATAGGTACCTTCGCGTCGCTGCTCGTAACGGCGCTGACCGCTTACCCGCTGTCGAAGCGAGAGCTCCCCGGCATGGGCAACATTATCGTATTGTTCATCTTTACGATGATGTTTAACGGGGGCATCATCCCGAACTATTTGCTCGTTCGCGAGTTAGGGCTTATCAACCATCTGGGCTCGCTCATTCTCCCGGCGCTCATCAGCGTGTTCAACATGCTGGTCATCAAGAGTTACTTTGAGAGCTTGCCAGCCAGCTTGGAGGAATCCGCCAAGATCGAAGGCGCTAACAATCTGACGATTCTGTTCCGAATTATTTTGCCGCTAAGCGGCCCCGTGCTGGCGACGATCGGCCTGTTCTACGCCGTCTATTATTGGAACGACTACTTCAACCCGATGCTGTACATCAACAGCTCGGCGCTGAAGCCGCTGCAATTGTACCTGCAGGACATCGTCATGAACGCGGATACGTCTTCGGCAATCGACAAGTCGGCCGACGATCTCATGAACGTGCCGGCGGAGGGCGTTCGGGCGGCAACGGTCATCGCATCCACGATTCCGATCTTGCTCATTTACCCGTTCTTGCAGAAGTATTTCATCAAAGGCATGCTGATCGGTTCCGTCAAAGGTTGAATCGACATCTAGTCAAGGTTTGCTGACACGCGCATTAACTTTTTCAACAGGTCCGTTGCCTGTGTTACTCGTCACGATCGTGCTCCCGGTACCGGAGCATCGGCCCCTTGCAACGGACGTTGTTGGAAACTTAATGATATAGATTACACTAATTGCAGGAGGGTCTCATTATGCAAAAAGCATTCAAACTTATGTCCGTCATGGCGATGTCCGCGTTTCTGGTAACGACAATGGCCGCTTGTTCTGGCAATAACGGCAAGAACAACGAAGGTTCCGGCAACGGAGCGAACACAGGAAGCGAAGCGACGGCCAAGCCGGACGCGGAGAAGCCGGGCCTGAAGCGATTGAGCGTATGGCAGAACGATGATTACAATGCTTACCCGGTAGCCAAACTGCTTGAAGACAAAACGGGCTACAAAGTGCAATACGATATGATGCCCCAAGACAAATGGGTTGAGAAGCTGAACCTGATCATGTCCTCCGGCGAAGCGTACGACATCGTCACATCCTATAGCGACATGGCTTTATATTCGGACTATGCGCAGAAGGGAGCGCTTGTCGACTTGACGCCGCTCATCGAAGAATTTGGTCCCAACATCAAAGCGGCCATAAAGCCGGAATCGATGGAGGCATTAAAGGTGAACGGCAAGCTGTATGCCATCCCGACAACCGTTACGTACGACATCAACAGCTCCATCCTCATCCGTACGGATTGGCTCGACAAGCTGGGACTTTCCATGCCAACGACGACAGATGAGCTGACGAACGTGCTGACGCAATTCAAGGAGAAGGACCCGGGCGGCAACGGCGACCGCAACGTTCCGCTTACGATTAAAGGCGATCAATCGTTGATCGACAACCTGGTAGGTGCGTTCGGCATCGCCAATGCGTGGAACGACGTAGACGGCAATCTCGTTCCGCGAGTTATGGACCCGGCGTTTAAGGACTATGTCGCTTTTGTAGGCAATCTCTATCAGCAAGGGCTGATCGACCGCCAATTCGTAGTGAACAAGGATGCTACGGCGAAAGAGAAATTCGCAAGCGGCGTGGCTGGCGCCATCGTCGTTCACTGGGCGGATATTCCGGCCATCGCGGATTCGCTTACGAAGACGAAGCCGGAAGCCCAATTCGCTTTCGTTCCGGCGCTTAAAGGTCCTAACGGCGAAGCTGGATTCGCGGCAAATGCCGGATTCGACCGTCTGACGTACATTCCGAAAGCATCGAAGCATCCAGAAGAAGCCATTAAATGGATTAACGCGAGCCTAGAGTCGGAAACGTTCAAAAATATGGCGATCGGGGTCGAGGGCACGCACTATAAAGTTGTAGACGGCGCTTATGAGCCGATTCAGCCGATCTTTACCGATGAGCGCAATCTGGCCAATAACTACATGGCTGGAACAGACGAAGAAAATTATCCGCAATATTGGCAAGCGCGCGTTCGTAAAAACCCGGTCATGTTCGAAGCGTTCAATTTCCTGAATAATGAGCAGCCTGCCGAAGCGAAAATCAAAAACGTGCTTGGTCTTGCTCCCTACATGCAGCAATATTCGAAGTCGAACCAACAGCTCAGCACGATGCTTGGCGACTACACCGTTAAGTTAATCGCCGGCGCAGAGTCTATCGACGGCCTTGCCGACTTCCAGTCCAAGTTCATGTCGTCGGGCGGGGAAGCCGCTTCGAAAGAAATTAACGACTGGTACGCAACGATAAAATAAAAAAAGATAAGCGGCGGGGGTCCATTATGGCGCTTGTCGCTTTCTTTCATCTAAGGGAGAGATTATTATGCATAACGCAGCTTATTCGTTCGCACGCCAAGTAAAAACTCATGCCAAGGCAGATGTCGTTGTCATAGGCGGTGGCCCAGCGGGAACGGCGGCAGCCATCGGCGCGGCCAGACGCGGCAAACAGGTGATCTTGCTGGAGAAGTCCGCTCAGCTCGGCGGAATGGGGACGCTGGCCAACGTCAGCGTGTTTATGCCCGTCGGCAACGTCACCGGCATCTACCGCGAGATCGTCAAGGAGATGCTAGCCGACTATTTGCCCGCCGGCCACGACGAATCGACCGCGCCGCAATATTCGCCGTTCTTGCTTCGCCAATACTTGAATGACAAAATGAAAAAGGAAGGCGTATCAGTTTACTTCCACTGCGAATTCGTTGGCACGATCCGCAGCGGAAATGGAATCGGCGCGGTTATCGTCTCGACGCGCGAAGGATTAAGAGCGATAGAAGGCGATGTTATCATCGATTGTACGGGCGATGCGCGAGTGGCGATCGATGCTGGCGTGCATTATCGTACTGGCCGCGAGACGGACGGACTCACGCAGCCGATGACGCTGATGTTTACGATGCAGGACACGGGCAAGCTGGTAGAGAAAATTCTTCCGGAAGGCTGTTATCATTACGAGGAGGTATCCGATCTGCCGCAAGGGCGCAGACTATATTGGAAGCAGCGCGACGACGGTGTGTTGCTCATCAATATGTCGCGCGTCAAAGCGAACGGAGCTGATATAGAGCAAGTCAATTACGCGGAGACCGAAGCTTTGAAGCAGGTGTTCTCGATTGCGCATTATTTGCAGAGAACGGGCTTCGAGACATACGCGATCGCTCACATTGCTTCGCAGACGGGAGTTAGGGAGACCAATCAAATTGAGGGACTTTACACGCTGACTGAACAAGACGTCGTGAGCGGTACACGATTCCCGGACGTGGTCGCCCAAACGAATTACGAGATCGATATTCATAGCCCGGACGCCAGCAAGACGACCGACGAACGCCGAGTCGACGGCTATGATATTCCGTATCGTACGATGGTGCCCGTGGGCGATATCGACAATCTGCTCGTAGCGGGTAGATCGATCTCTGCGACGCATGTCGCGATGTCCTCGATGCGCGTCCAAGCGACTTGTTACGCGCTGGGGCAAGCGGCAGGCATTGCGGCGGCGATCTCGCTGGAGGATGGCGTATCCGTTCGCGAAGTAGCGATCGACAAGGTGCAAGCCGAGCTTGCGAAACAGGACGCTAGACTGTTAGGCTGATATAATAGACGGAGGGAGATGGCGGGCGATGTACCGATTGCTTATCGTAGACGATGAACCGACGGTTCGGGCGGGCTTGCGTTCTTATTTCGATTGGGCCGCGTACGGAATTGTAGTAGCGGGCGAAGCGGATGACGGGGATGTTGCGCTCGAGATGATCGCCCGCGATCAGCCCGATCTTATACTGACTGATGTCCGGATGCCGAGCATGGATGGCATTACGATGTCGCAGTGTGTCTCGGAGGAATATCCGGCCGTTAAGATCATATTCGTCAGCGGGCATGACGACGCCGAGTATCTCAAGTCGGCGATGAAGGTCAGCGCGGTCGACTATATATTTAAGCCGGTTAATTTGCAGGAGCTGAGCACGGTCATCAAGCGCGTCGTCGCCGATCTGGATGCGGAGCGTTCCGAGCAGATTCATAAGCAGGAGCTGCTCGTTAAGCTGAAGGAAGGCATGCCGCTGCTGCGCGAGAAGTTTCTGCTCTCCATGATCGGAGAGGGGGCGCCTAAATCGGAGTTGGCCGAGCGGGTGTCGTTTCTGGGTTTGAACTTGTCCGTTAATGCCTCCTACTGGGTGATGGTCGTCTCCGTGGACGATCTTGCCGAAGTCATGGCGAGCCGCTCCGAGCGCGACCGCCAGTTATTATGGTATTCGGTGCTTAACATTTACCAGGAACTGATCGACGCCCATATGCGAGGATATGTCTTCGAGCACCGGGCCGGCGAATTCGTGGGCGTGCTGCAGGCGGCGGAGCCCGGCGGCGATTCGGCAACCGAAGCGGCGGAGGCATTGTTTGCACTTGCTGGCGATCTCAGGTCCAATCTGGAGCGCTGGCTCAAAATCGGCGTGACGATCGGCATTAGCGATTTGGCTGGTGGCTTGCCCGGTCTTGCACCGGCATACAAGCAAGCTCGCGAAGCAGCCGACTACAAATGGTATCTAGGCAAAAACCGCATCATCACGATGGATAGTCTGGAAGGCGCTGACCCGGAGGACGGCACCATGCGGAGATACGATTACGAGCTCAACGACAAGCTGATGTCGGCGCTTAAGGCGGATGATGAAGCCAAGGTCGGCGAAGCCGTGGAGTTGATTTTCGCCAGCTTGTCCTATAGCCGGCCCGACGGCCTGAAGTACGGTCGCAATCTGTGCATGCAGCTGGTGCTCGTGATCGGACAGCTGCTCATGGAGCTTGGCGCTGGGGATCCCAAGCTGGAAGCCATGGAGGCGGAGTTGACGGAGGCGTTGTACGAGAAGGAGACGCTGAAGGATATGCGTGGGTTGATGGAGTCGTATCTGGCGGCTGTCGGCGAATGCATCCGGGAGAAGCGGACGGGAAAGGTAACGAATGTGGTTGAGCGAGTACGTGCGTATATTGAGCAGAACTACGCCAACGGTGGACTCACGGTTGCCGATGCCGGCAAAGCGGTCTATTTGTCCTCCACGTACGTCAGTCTTTTGTTTAAGCAAGAGACGGGGCAGACGGTCGGTGAATATTTGACCCAAATACGCGTTGAAAAGGCCAAGGAACTGCTGCGCGATCCGCAATACAAGTTCTACGATATTTGTTACGCGATTGGATATACCGACCCCAGCTACTTCACAAAGCTGTTCAAAAAAGTGACGGGCGCTACTCCTAGCGCATACCGGGACTCTCATGCGTAGAGCCTGGAACGCCGCAACAAGCTTCTTTTCGCCGCTGCGCCAGCTAGCGGCGATTCGCCGTTTCACGATCCCTCGCGCTTGGTTGATCGCGTATCTGTTGCTCATTGTGCTCCCGACGGGTATCTTCTTGTACGGCTATTATGAGCGCTCCGCGGATATTCTGAAGAGTGAGGTCGTCCGGACGATGCAGCAGGCGCTCAAGCAGGCTGGGAGCAATCTCTCTTACCGACTGGAGCGCATTGAAGATATTAGCGACGCCGCGTTCATGAACGCAAACCTGCATTCATATTTGTTAATTAATTCGGATGATCAGTCCATCGGCACTCAGATCAAGGTGATCGAGGATTTGCGGTATTTGGTCGAGACGGTACAGTCGAATTCCGACGTGTTTCGCGTTCGGTTGTTCGTGGACAAATCTAAGCTGTACGCGGAAGAGAGAATTAATTTTTTTACGCTGGACAGCTTGAGGAATAGGTCGTGGTTCCATTCCATCATCGGCGGAAACGGCAGTATCGTATGGACAGGCGTCTACGAGGAGTCGTATCTCGGTGCACCTGATGAGTCGATATTGTCCGCCGCTCGTATGCTGCGCGATCCCGACGATTATGCTAAAGTGTCCGGCGTGCTTATGATCGACATCCGTCAGGGCATCGTCTCGGGCATTCTCTCCGAGCTGCAGTTCGCGCCGGGCACATCGGTCTATCTCGTTGATCGGGAGGGAGCGGTCGTCTATCATCCCGATGCGGCGCTTATCGGCACGGCTGTAGAACCGCATATGCTGGATGCGCTGAACGAAGGGACTGAAGGAACGACGTCTCTCCTGCTGAACGGCGAACAAAGCGACGTGCTGTACACGACGCTTTCACCAACGGGCTGGAAGTTAGTCGCTCAGGGAACGAAATCCCAACTTTCCAAGGCTACGCAATTGCTAACGAAACGGTCGGAGTGGCGCTCACTGATCGAATATATCGCGTTGTTTCTGATCCTTCCGTTTGTCCTGCTGGCGATTATCGTACGGGGGATGAATCGCCGCGTCAATCATGTGATCACGGTCATCCGCAAAGAAGGCAAGGAGGGCAAGGACGGTATCGACGGCTTGCACGATCTGCCTGCGGTCAATGGCGACTTCCATATGCTGGAGCGAAGCGTCGACCATCTGATCCTGCGAGTTCGCACGCTTGTGGAAGAGAATTACACTGCCGAGATTCGCGAACGCGAAGCACAGCTGTCAGCGCTGCAAGCGCAGATCAATCCGCATTTTCTCTACAATACGCTGGATACGATCAACTGGATTGCCATCGGGAAGGGCGCGACCGACATAAGCGCGATGATCGACAGTCTCGCGAAATATTTCCGCCTCAGTCTGAATAAGGGCAAAAATATCGTAAGCGTGATGGACGAGCTGAAACTGGCCGAAGTGTATCTCGAAATCCAGCAGAGCCGTTTCCTTGGTTCGTTCGATTTTAATGTTGCCGCGGGCGAGGGGCTGGAGAGGTACAGAATGCCCAAGCTGATCCTGCAGCCGATTGTCGAGAACGCCTTGCTGCATGGCATTCGCAAGGCGAAGGATCGCAAGGGACGAATCGATATTACGGTCGAGTTGGAACAAGGCGATCTCGTCTTCGTCATTTCCGACAATGGTATTGGAATGGACGAAAAGCTGTCTCGCCGCCTCCTGACGGAGGAGCGCGTCGTCACTGACGATCATACGGGCACCGGAAGCTCCTATGGCTTGTTTAACGTGAACGAGCGGATCAAGCTGTATGCTGGCGAAGGGTACGGTCTAAGCATCGCTTCACAGGTCGGAGTCGGCACCTCCGTCACGGTTCGGATGAGAGCGGAGGTTGCTGCCTCTCGGAATTCTAACGATACTGGAGATTAGTGGCTCTATTGAAAGGCAGTCGTTGGAAGTTTTTAAAAGGGTAAACAGATCCGCGCCTTCATGACTTGGAGGTGTGGATCTGTTGTTGTTGACAGTTAGTTACACTTAATCTAGAATATGAACATGAATGAAAGTGAGCACTTGCATTAAAGGGAGAAGAGATTCATGAGCGCTAATCCACCTACAGGCGAAAAAATATTGCTGGCAGCCATCAGCCTCATGGCCGAAAAAGGATATGACAGTACAACTACCAAAGAAATCGCATTAGCCGCCGGAGTGAACGAAGTCACTATATTTCGGCATTTTGGAACGAAAGAAAAGCTGCTAGAGGCCGCTTTCAAGCGGTTTCACTACGGGAATGAGATGACAAAGCTTTTTAACGAGGGTCTGAAAGGGAATTTGCATGAGGATCTTCTTACACTCAGCCGTACGTACCATAACATCATGAATAGGAACAGAAAACTAATTTCAATCTCACTCAAAGGAAGCAGTATTCTTCCTGATTCCGTTCTTCAAGAGGCTTCCAACAACCCTAAGCATTTGAAAAACCTGCTCACGGAGTATTTAACGACCATGTCATCACAAGGCAAAGTTGTTACTTCAAATCCAGAAATCCAAGCATTATCGTTTATGTGGATGAATTTTGGAGCTTTTATCAGTAGTCTAAATACGAAAGAAGCGGTTTCGGAAGAGACGCTGAACGAATTTATTGAAGAAAGTGTACGTTTATTTGCTAAGGCGCTTAGTCCCTAATTATATTTAGGTTGCTCTTTGAACAGCTCCAATCGGGGCTTTTCTTTAACAACATATGAAAGTATGTACTTGCATTCATTTTAAAAGTGAAAGGTGAGATGCTAAATGATTAGTTCGTCTTTTCCCTACGAAAAGAAGCGTCAACGGGTGTTTGATCTAGAGATGGCCTACGTGGAGGTGGGAAGTGGCGATCCGATTGTATTCCTGCACGGCAACCCTACTTCCTCGTATCTCTGGCGGAATATTCTTCCTTATACTCAAAATCTCGGTCGCTGCATTGTTCCTGATCTCATTGGCATGGGGGACTCCGAGAAACTTCCGAGTAGTGGACCGGGATCCTATACCTTTGTCGAGAATCGTCGCTATCTCGATGCCCTTTTGGATCGACTTGGCGTTCGCGAGCGAGTTACCTTTGTTGTGCACGATTGGGGGTCGGCCCTAGGATTTGATTGGGCGTATCGCCATCAGGAGGCCGTGAAAGGAATTGCCTATATGGAGGGAATCATAAAACCTCGCAGCTGGAGCGAGATCCCTGAAGCGGGACGGAAAATCTTCCAGGCATTGCGATCCCAGGAAGGTGAGCAGATGGTATTAGAACAAAACTCTTTCATTGAGACTAACCTTCCAATCGGTATTATGCGTAAGCTGACGGAGGAAGAGATGGCAGAATATCGTCGGCCATTCTCGCAGCCCGGCGAAGGACGCCGTCCTACACTAACCTGGCCGCGACAACTGCCATTTGATGGTGAGCCGAAAGATGTGACTGACATTGTCACCACTTACGGAGCGTGGTTGGCACAGAGCTCGATTCCCAAACTATTCGTCAACTGTGATCCAGGCACGATGCCGTCTACTCTTGTAGACTTCTGCCGTACCTGGCCAGTGCAAACCGAGATCACCGTTCGTGGACGCCATTATCCCCAGGAAGACTCGCCTGATGAGATTGGCATCGCCCTTGCTGACTGGTTGAAGGATCTGACCTAATAACGGCTGCCTTCATGTCTAGGCGTCTCAAATCTGGGAGCAATGCCTCGGCGTCTGCTCCCGGTTTATTCGTTTACAAATGTGCTTCCAGCAATGTTTTTACCGCGTGCAAGCCAGATCTTGAAGTTTGGATTTTTGTCGGGAAGAACTTTCGCTTCCGTAGAAAAGTATCTCATTGTATAACCGCATCGACGATACGGACTTGTATTTGGTGCGGCGCCGTGAACAATACGTGAGTCATGCAGCGAGCATTCACCTGGTTCAAGCTCGAAGTACACGGATTTGGATTCGTCGATATTTTTAATCTGGCTACTAAAAATATTGCTGTCCTCGCTCACTGTTTCATACTCCGAAAAACCGTTTTTGTGGGTCCCCGGGATTACTCGCATACATCCGTTTTCTTTATTGCTTCGGTCAATCGCAAGCCAAACCGTAACGATTTTATCAAATCTGTCCAATCTGCCGTTCCAATAAGCTGAATCTTCATGCCATGGCGTTTGCTTGCCTACAAAAGGTTCCTTAGCTATGAAGTGGCTTGACCACAAACCAATGTTTGGACCGATTAACGGCTCTACTAAGTCAAGCACTTTATCGTTAAGCAGGAATTTCAGAAGCCTCTCGTCGCGAAAATGCGGCGTATCGAGTTCACTGTTCAGTTTCTTGCCTATCGCTAACCATTGTTCTTCGAAAATACTCGATAATTCCTGCATTTGTTCAGGATCAAATAATTGTTTCTGGTGCAGCAGATAACCATTTTCCTCATAATGTTTTACTTCTTCTTGTATAAGTTTAGCCATTAAAATCATATCCCTTCTGACATTGTCAGTAATGTTTAACATGGATTTATCATAGCAATTCAACAGTCATAAGGACTACGCTTAGCATTGGGAAAAGTATGCATATTTTCGGATGCTATGATAAAGTATCTATCAAACAGGAAAGGAGTAATTCTCTTGAATGCGAATTTAACTCCAGAACGATTGATGAATGAGAATTATTTGACACTCTCATCACCGTTTCGAATATTTCAGCATACGATTACCCGTGATATTGATACACATTGGCATGAGTTTTTCGAAATTGCGTTCGTCGTTTCCGGTACGGGCATGCATTTGTTAAATGGCGAGCAGATGTCTTTACGGCGAGGCATGATGTTTCTGCTTACTCCAGCTGATTTTCATAAAATTATCCCGGATCCCGATGAAACGATCTGTTTATATGATCTTATTTTTGAAGAGCGGTTTATTAGGTATGAAGTGCTCCAAATGATCTTTCGCTCAGAAACGCAGTATATGCATATTTTTCCTGATGAGCTTTCAAGCCAAATCGATCGGGAGTGTAATAGAATTTGGGAGGAATCAGTTCAGACGGACTTCGGAGCAGAAATAGTCATTCAAGGTGCATTAGAGAGAATGATCATTGAACTTATCCGCGCGTGCAGCAAACGCTCAAGTGCAGGAGACATATTACGCAACGACTCCATGCAAATGCATCCATCTATTCAAAGGGCGCTTGTTTATATGCACCATCACTTCAGAGAACAGCTAACTTTGCATGAAGTAGCAGCTCATGCAGGTCTTTCCGATAATTATTTTAGTGAATGCTTTCATCAGCAAACTGGAGTATCATATCAGATTTATCTGCAGAAGCTTAGACTGCAATTAGCCAGCTCACTTCTTCGTTCTACCCACCTAACGGTAACTGAGATTTGCCATGCATCCGGATTTAACACAGTGCCTCACTTTGAACGGGCATTCAAGCAACGATATGCTTGTACACCAAGTGCATATCGAAGAGATATTTCGCACCTTTATAAAGTGGAATAGCTCGGTTAACTAGCGAGGACTTTAATTCTTAGATAACGAAAAGACGACATTTACCCCCGAAAAGTGGGGATAAAGGTCGTCTTTTTATTCGTCTATCTTTAAGCGTCCCGAAAAACCACAAGTTCTTCAGCGGCTTCTGATTAGAGCACTATTTCTTGCCGTACCGACTACCTATCATCCATCAATAAAACCAACGTTTTGCATAAATCGCTTCAGAATCGTCGCCGCCTGTGCTCGAGTGGCCAATTCGGCTGGTGCAAACTGGGTCGGATCGAGCCCGTTCATAATGCCGGATGCGACCATCTCGTCCACTGCTTCAAGTGCCCACGGTGATATCTTCTGCATATCCGTAAACGTCTGTAGCTGAGCATCCTCTGCTCCGTCTGGTGTCACTTGCAAGGTACGGACAAGTATCTGCGCTCTTGCGATCATAACCGCCATCTGTTCACGGGTAATCGGCTCATGAGGCGCAAATTTGGTTGCGCTTATTCCATTTACCAGTCCCGCCTTCGACGCTGCTTCTACCGCTAATGCGTACCATGCATCTGATGCAACATCCGCGAAACCTCGATAAGCCTGATCTTTCTCCAATGACATGCCTAGTGACCGTACAAGCAGAGAAGCAAATTCTGCCCGCGTAATGCGTACGTCCGGTGCAAATTGATCCTTCGATACACCGTTAACGATCAGATTGGACGCGAGCAGCTCCACATCTTGCTGCGACCAATGTCCTTGCAAATCGGCAAATGAACGCTTCGTCGTGCTGACCATGCTATAGATTCTGTTGTTCGGCGCTTGCATCTCGACTTCCACTTGCCCGTCCTCGCGCATGATTCGTTTGTTCGGAACCGGTACTACGCTCCCTGTCGCAGGATCGAAATACACGGCGAGGACATGACCCGGCTCGGTATCCGCATTGTGAATGATCGCTCGCACGAGGTACGTTCCACCCATATCTCGAATCGATTTGATTTGACCGTTCGCTTCGATATGAACTTGAAAGTCTATCGGAGTGCCGACAACATGGAATCCGGTAACAACTCCCACTTGCTTCAACTGCTTCACGATATCGTCGTTTACTTGTTTCATAGTGGTTACAATTTTCAAATCCGCTACTGCTACACCCATAAGTTTGGCTAAGCTTGCTAGATCAAACCCACTTGCTTGCAGCTCCATTCGAGCCTGTTTTCCCATAACTTGCAACATTGCTCCAGGCGCTGCTTTCAAAATGAGTTCCATCGCTCCACCGGATAGCTCCACCTGTATATCGCTTGCTGTGTCCACACGAATGATAAGTTGTGAATGCGCTGCACGTGCAAGCAAATTCGCCGCTTCCGTTATCGCGATGTCTGGAATCCGAACTTTCTGAACAGTTGTTCCGTCTGGAGTTACATGGGTAACAAGCATCGATGCGTCGATGTGCAGAATCACGCCAAGCAATGAATCTTCTTCAATGCGATACGTCGGCTTCACACTCGGCGTCGTATCATTAAACGTCACCGCCAACGTTTGCGTAGCCCCTCCGCTGAACGTGAACGTCAAGCTTGTCGTACCCGCCGGCTGTGCGGCGAGGTAGGAGGCAGCGATTGTTACTGTAGTGCCGTTGACTGTGTAGTCGATTCCTGGCGTCAATAGTGTTCCGCTATTTGAGATATTGACTAGCGAGTCGCTATGAAGTGTCAGCTCTGTTGATACATCGACATGACTTAGGGAGTGGGCATAGCGATCAAATCTGGCTGTCGTCGGCGTCAGGCTCGGTGTGGAATCATCCACCGCGACCGCTAATAGTTGAGTTGCTCCTCCGCTGAACGTGAACGTCAAGCTTGTCGTGCCGACCGATTGCTCGGCAAGGTAGGATCTCGTGATCGTTACCGTGCTGCCAATTGATGTGTAGTCCATTCCGATTGTCAACGGAACTCCATCGTTCGTCAGGCTAACCAGCGTGTCATTGTGAAGCGTCATCGCCGTCGTTATATCCAAATGACCTAATGATCCCGTATAGCGGTCATAGCTCGCTGTCATCATTGAAATGCTCGGCGTTGTATCACTCACCGCCACCGCCAATGTTTGCGTAGCTCCTCCGCTGAACGCCAACGTTATATTTGTTGTACCCGTCGGCTGTGTGGCGAGGTAGGAGGTAGCGATCGTTACCGTGCTGCCACTGACCGTGTAGTCGATTTCTGCCGTCAACGGTTCTCCATTGTTCGAGATGCCGACCAGCGTATCGCTATTTAGCATCAGCTCCGTCGCTATATCCACATGACCCAATGATCCCGAATATTTGTCAAAGCTCGCTGCTGTCGGGCTGATGCTCGGCGTCGAATCACTCACCGTCAACGCAAGCGTCGTCGTAGCTCCACCACTAAATGTGAGCGTCAACGTTGTCGTACCGGAGGGCTGTGCGGCGAGGTACGCTTTCTGAATCGTAACGGTGTTTCCACTGACCGTATAATTGGATCCCGCTGCAAGTGTAGCTGCGCCGTTCTGGATGCTGGTCAATGTATGACCATTCAGCGTCATCGTCGTTGTCACATCAGCATAGCCAGAGGCTCCCGTATATTTGTCAAAGCTCGCTGTTGTCGGGCTGATGCTCGGCGTCGAATCACTCACCGCCACCTCAAGCGTCTTTGTCGCCCCGCCACTAAACGTGAGAGTCAACATTGTTGTACCGTTCGACTGTGTGGCGAGGTACGATTTCTGAATCGTAACGGTGTTACCACTGACCATATAATTGGATCCCGCTGCAAGTGTAGCTGCGCCGTTCTGGATGCTCGTTAACGTATGACCATTCAATGTCATCGTCGTTGTCACATCGGCATAGCCAGAAGCTCCCGTATATTTGTCAAAGCTCGCAGTCATCGGTGTAATGCTCGGCGTCGAATCACTCACCGTCACCGCAAGCGTCGTCGTAGCTCCACCACTAAATGTGAGCGTTAACGTTGTCGTACCGGTCAATTGTTCGGCAAGGTACGCCTTCTGAATCGTAACGCTATTACCGCTGACCGTATAATTTGATCCCGCTGCAAGTGTAGCTGCGCCGTTCTGGATGCTCGTCAACGTATCGCCATTCAACGTCATCGTCGTTGTCACATCGGCATAGCCAGAGGCTCCCGTATATTTGTCAAAGCTCGCAGTCATCGGTGTAATGCTCGGCGTCGAATCACTCACCGTCACCGCAAGCGTCTTCGTAGCTCCACCACTAAATGTGAGCGTTAACGTTGTCGTGCCGGTCAATTGTTCGGCAAGGTACGCCTTCTGAATCGTAACGCTATTACCGCTGACCGAATAATTTGATCCCGCTGCAAGTGTAGCTGCGCCGTTCTGGATGCTCGTTAACGTATAGCCATTCAATGTCATCGTCGTTGTCACATCGGCATAGCCAGAGGCTCCTGTATATTTGTCAAAGCTCGCTGTTGTAGGGGAGATGCTCGGCGTCGAATCACTCACTGACACCGCAAGCGTCTTCGTCGCTCCACCACTAAACGAGAGAGTCAACGTTGTCGTACCGGTCGACTGTGCAGCGAGGTACGATTTCCCAATGGTAACGTTGTTACCACTAACCGTATAATTCGATCCCGCTGTCAGTGTCGCTGCACCGTTCTGGATGCTTGTCAACGTATTTCCTTTTAATGTCATTGTGGTCGTCACATCGAGATAGCCTGTCGCTCCGGCATATTTGTCAAAGCTCGCTGTTGCCGGACTAATTTCACTGTTTATATTCGTTACCGTAAAAACGCTGACCTTTTCGTTCCCAGCCGAATCCTTGGCATAAACGGTATAGGCTCCGCCATTCGACACTTGAAAGCTTCCACCCGAGACATTCGTTCCTCCTGCTCCTGCAAAAGCAGAAACGTTCTGAGTCCCCGCCAGCCATTTTGTACTCACAATGGAATTGCCGCTCCCGTTCGCCTGTACGGCTACAGCCAGTGTGATTGGACCTGCGGTATTAGCAGTCGTAGATGGTGTAATCTGGATATCGGGCATCGCTGGCATCGAGACGGTATGCGTTTGATCCCCTGTAGCCTTTGCCATATAGATGTCATTCCCCGAATAAGTGGCTGTTAAAGAATGGCTTCCTACCGCAAGGTTCGATACGTTCAGTTGCGCTTCTCCGCTACCACTTAGGGAAGCGCTGCCTAGCACCGTAGCGCCATCTTTAAACACAATAGTCCCCGTAGGCGTAGAATAAGCCCCTGTAATCGTCGCTTTCAACGTGACCTGCTGAAGAAACGTGGATGAATTCGGCGTTCTCGTTAACGTAATCGAAGGCTGTAAATAAAACCGAGTGGGGGTTGTCTGCAAGCCCGTCAAGCCAAGCCCCAAAGATTGCTGTGCTCCCCAAGCCCACACCCGACCACTCGTATCGATTGCATAGGATGTGCCTTGATAGCCATAGATCGATTGAAATTGAACCGGACTCCCGTCATAACTCACAGGCAGCTTATGCGGCACGTACTGATTGTTCGTTGTCCCGTCGCCTAATTGCCCGCTGTTGTTATGCCCCCACGTCCATATCGTATTGCTCGTATCGATTGCGAGCACGTACTTGTTTCCCGCATGTACTTGCTTAAACTTAACCGGAGATCCGTTATCGGACACGGAGATACGGGTCGGTAGGGGTACAATAGCCCCCGTATGGTCACCGTTACCGAGCTCCCCTTTGTATTCAAGAATATATGTCCCCCAAGTCCATAAATCTCCACCCTCATCGATAGCGACTGCAAAATTTCCAGCTATTCCATCCGTATCCCCATTTGAAATGGTTTTAAATCGAACGTTGCTACCACTCTCCATCACCGACAGAGAGGATGGTTCCGCTAGCGATTGATAATCATAAAACTTCCATATTTGTTTATTTTCATCGAGCGCGAATCCGGTCACCTCAATCATGCTAATATCTTCGAACCTAATCCGCGTCGCACCGTTCATATCGATCCGTTTCGTAGGAACAGGTATGTTCCCATACTCACCTCCCCATTCCCATATATAGCCGTTACTATCTAAAGCCCCGAGTGCTCGGCGTGCTGCATCCACTTTTGTGAAAGTAACAGCGGTCCCGTTCTCCTGAATATCCAGTTTCGTCCATACCAACAGCTCGGTTGTATCTTTGCTGATTCCTAATTGACCATATGCATTACTCCCAGTTACCCATATATGCCCGGAAACGTCCAGCGCATACGAATTATAGTATTGGGTCTCTAGTTGTTCAAACTGCACCTCGGATCCGTTTTCAAGCACCGAAATGCGCCTTGGCAAATTGTTTTCGGAGGTTGATCCGTCTCCATATTTGCCCCGATTTGTACCCCAAGCCCATATATGACCCGCTTGATCCAAAGCCAATGCCCCCTGATTATACGAGACAACCTCGGTAAATAAGATCGGACTCGCAGCGTCCACCTGGCTTGGCTGCACCAACGGGCCAAGCAGCATAACGACGATCAAACATACAGAAAGCCATTTTTTCATTATCATCATCCCCTACCTCATGTGAATTCATTTCGCAGTACACTAAATAAACAGACTTAGCAACTATAACAAAGCCCTCTGAAAGAATAATGAAAGACTTGCTGTTGAACCGCCATTGGCAGGCACTGCAAGGGCTTAATCGAGAAGTATAGAATGAATCGAGAGGGAATAAATGTACGTTTTTCTATATCACGTTAAAAATCGAATATATACGCACTCCTGCCAAGTCCATATAATTTGAAGTGTACCACCATTGTCTAAGAAAAGGGGTTATTTATGAGTCGTTATGCGAAGGTCATAAGGTTATTAACGCTTTCGATTGCAATTGGACTGCTGCCGATATTAGCCGCCTGTACGAACAGTAACAATCAAAATTCGGCGAGTCCGACGAGCACAGCCAACAGTCCGTCTGCAACAGAACCAGCTAAAGCGGAAGAGAGGGCGGAGCTGTGGAATCAGAAGTTTGACCCTCCGGTCACGATTACGACTGCAATCGTAGACGATGGTACTTCGAGGGGCAATGCGTTTAAGCCTGGCGAGTCCATGGAAGACAACATGAACCTCAGCTGGATGAAGGACAATATAGGAATCAACGTGAAATTCGATTTTATCGTAACGAAACCGGAGGATTACGATACGAAGCTTCGCCTTCTGCTCTCCAGCGGAGGCAAGCTGCCGGATGCATTTGCCGCCGGGAACGATCCGCTGCAAAATTTGCTCGCAGCCGATAAACTGATGCCTTTGGACGAAGCTATCGAGAAATACGCACATCCTGAGTATAAGAAGATGCTGGAGAAGTATGATTACGCACTGGGCGAGGTCAAGAAAGACGGTAAGATTTATGGTTTGCCAGCCTTCTTCATGGGTGATGAAGGCACCGTGATGTGGATTCGCAAAGACTGGCTTGAAAACCTAGGCCTTCAACCGCCCCAAACGTTGGATGAATTTGAAAACGTTCTCAAGCAATTCACGGAGAACGATCCCGATCAAAATGGCAAGAAGGATACGATCGGATTGGCCGTGCCGCTTAAAGAAGGGCCTTGGACTTGGATGGGCCAGACCGACGCGATTGTCGCCGCCCTAACTGATCAAATGATCAATACGTATGACGTGCGCTTGTTCTGGAACAAGGGTGCAGACGGCAAGCTGAGCTATGGCGCGATTCATCCGGACGCCAAGCTGTATTTGGAAAAGATGAGAGATTGGATGAGCAATGGCTACATGGATAAAGAGGCCGGAATCAAGGATCCGTCCAAAGCCTCCGAATTAGCAGCAAGCGGCAAGGCCGGCATCATGTTCGGACCGTTCTGGATGGGCGATTGGCCGCTCGGTGACGCGACCAAGAACAATCCAGATGCTGATTTCCAGCCATATCCGCTTCCAGCGGGACCTAACGGCTTGGTGGGCCGCGCGGAGAAGCCTCTGACCCAAGGATTCACGGTTTTCAACAAAGACTTCAAACATATCGATGCCTGGTTCGCGTACTTTAACAAAATATTCGCGAAAAAATTGGAGCTGGAAGGCGATCCATACTTCGATCCGCGCTGGAAAGATGGTTACCATGAAGGGTACGATTACGTCAAATTCAACGGTAAAGTTATCAAGGGCAACTACGAAGAGACAGGAGTACCGGCGGACCAATGGCCGCTGAAAGACGGCGGCACGATGGACATCAGATTCATGATGACGAATATTCTTGGCAACTTTACGAGCATTCCACATTCCAACATTGCAGCGGTCAAGAAGTTTTTGGCCGATCCTAACGCCGAGCCCGTAACGTCTATGGAGTTTGACGTCAAGCAAATGAAGAAGAGACAACTTGACGCTGCAGGCGTTCGGATTAACCAAACCGTCGCCGAAGGTAAAAACTATTATACCGGCCCGATGACACCGACGATGAAGTCAAAAGGCGAATTGCTGAAGAAACTCGCTACGGAAAGCTATCTTAAAATCATCTACGGCGAAAAACCGGTTGAACACTTCGATGAATTCATCAAACAATGGCTAAATAACGGCGGCCAGAAGATTACGGACGAAGTCAACGAATGGTATGCAAAAAACCAGTAATGATCGTTGACCGCATTTGAAGAAATAAAAAATTGAAGACGGAGGAGAGGGCAGCCTTGGCTCGCTCGCTCCTTCTCTATTTTCCGAAGATAAGAAGGTGCGTAATGGTAGCGTATTTGCGAAAAACATGGCCGTTTCATATTCTCTTGCTGCCGGCCTTAGTATTGTGCATCGTGTTTCAATATGTTCCTTTGTTCGGGGCCGTCATTGCCTTCCAGGACTATGAGCCATGGCTTGGGATTAAAGGTTCACCTTGGGTAGGCTTTGAGCATTTCCGGTACCTGTTCACCTATCCGGACGGCAAGCAGATTATATGGAATACATTAATTATTTCCGCGTTCAAATTGATCATGAATTTATTCATTCCGATCGTTTTCGCTTTGCTGCTCAATGAAGTCCGCAAGACATTATTTAAGAGAGCCGTGCAGACGTTTGTCTATTTGCCGCATTTTTTGTCGTGGGTCATCTTGGGTGGCATTTTGATCGATATTCTGTCGACGGAGGGCGGAATCGTCAATCGTCTTCTGAATGTGTTCGGCATCCAGAGTATCTTTTTCTTAGGTGACGGCAATTGGTTTCGGTTTACGGTCATTTTGAGCGACGTTTGGAAAGAATTTGGATTTTCTACGATTATTTTCCTAGCTACGCTGGTGGGCATCAATCCGGCTTTGTATGAAGCTGCCGAAATCGACGGGGCATCACGTTGGCAGCAAGTCAAATTGATTTCGGTTCCTCTTATTATGCCGATCGTCATCGTCGTCGCCACGTTGTCGCTAGGTCGGATTTTGGATGCTGGATTCGATCAAATTTTGAATCTTTACAATCCTCTCGTCTATTCGCATGGAGATATCATCGATACGTTCGTCTACCGGGAAGGGTTGAACAACGGACAGTTCAGCTTCGGAACGGCGGTCGGACTATTCAAATCGGCGATCGGCTTCGTTTTGATTATAATCAGTTACGTAATGGCTTCCAAATTTGCTAATTACCGAATCTTTTAAGGAGGACGACCATGCGCTATCGCTCTAGAGGGTACACCGTATTCACGATCTCGAACACGATCTTTCTTAGCCTGCTGTCGCTTATTTGTGTTCTCCCTCTCCTTCACGTGTTTGCGTTGTCATTCAGCTCGCGGGCTGCAGCAACAGCGAATATCGTCAATTTCTGGCCGGTCGGATTTACGACGGATGCCTATGTGAAGACGCTCGGCAACGAAATGTTCATCCAATCTTTGTGGACCGGCTTAGAGCGGACCGTATTAGGCACAGTGCTGTCGATGGCCGTCATTACGATGGCAGCCTATAGTTTATCGAAAACAACCCACAAATTTCCTGGGCGTCAAATTTACATTTGGATTTTTGTATTCACGATGCTGTTCTCGGGAGGGCTGATCCCTTCTTATGTATTGGTAAGCAAGCTGCACTTGATCGATACCATATGGGCGCTGGTGCTGCCCTCGGCCGTCAGCGTATGGAATATGATATTGATGCTCAATTTTTTTCGGACAATTCCGCAGGAGTTGGAAGAGGCCGCCTATATTGATGGAGCCGGCCATCTGAGAGTGCTATGGAGTATTTATTTACCCGTATCGATGCCATCCATTGCGACGTTGTCTTTATTTACGATGGTTTTTCATTGGAATTCATGGTTTGACGGCATGATCTATATGTCCAATCCGAATGGGTATCCACTTGCTACTTATTTGCATTCGATGATTGTTAGTGACAATTTGTCAAGGATCGGTGTAACATTGGAAAGTATAGAAAATTTTTCAAACCGAACCATCAAATCAGCGCAAATTTTTATCGGGGCGTTGCCAATTTTACTCGTGTACCCTTTTTTGCAAAAGTATTTCGTGAAAGGAATCGTACTGGGCTCGGTAAAGTCCTAAAGGGGTTTTAACCAAGGATAAGAATATGATCGAATCGGGTGAGCGCCATGTTTAAATTCAGACGGGGAACGGTCGGCAAAATGAATATTTTCACAAAAGTCATAATCGTGATCGTCCTGATGCTTATCCCGATTATATTCATGTACGATTCATCAAATAAGACCAGCACCGGTGTTGTTGAACAAGAGCTGCTTCAGATCAACCTGAATCGGATCCGATTTTTCGTGGAGCAGATGGACGTCGAGGCGGACCGGCTATGGAGAGCCGCCTTCGTTGTTGCAGCCGACCCGGATACGCAGCAATTGCAGCTTCAGTCTGCCACTGAAGCTTCTTATTCCATATTGGCTTCGAAGCGGCTTTTGCTGCAGAAGCTGGATATGCAGTCAACCTCTTTCGAATGGACAAATGATTTCACCGTATATTCCCCCCTTTCCGATGTCGTCGTTTCTACGAATTTAAAGCAAAATTACGATGCGGATTACTTCAAGGATGCGATCCAGCAAAGTTGGGATTATCGTGTTATCGTGGCGGACCGAGGACCTGAGAAAGCATTCGTCCGAAATTTGATTACACCCTACCAGTCACTTGCGAAACGGGGAGATCCGAATTTGTATGTCGAGGTTACTTTCACATCGGAAAGTCTTGTGAAAATGCTCGAAAGGTTCATGCAAGGCAGTGTTGGACAGCCGTTCCTCTATCATCCGGGCTATGTACCGATCATACCGCGGGATCTCGACCCCGAGTTGACGGGCGCCATGGCAGAGCAATTCGATATTATCAAAGCAAAGAACCCGACCGAAGGGTCTGCCAAGATCACCTTCCATAATGAACCGTATCTTGTTAATTACGTACCTTCAGCCTCGCTGGATGGATGGTATATGGTCGATTTCCAGCCAATGAAAAAGGTGCTTGCCCCCATTGATCACAGCAAGCGGATGTTTTATGCCTCGGGGCTGCTGCTGCTGCTGATGGGCATTGCTTCTGCGGCCTTGCTGTACCGCAATGTACAGAAACCGATCAACGATCTGATCCGGGCGGTGAAGTCGCTCAGGCGGGGGGCATATGATCATCGGATCAAGCTCGGGCCCCATAACGAGTTCCATTATTTGATCGAGCAGTTTAACTTAATGTCAGAGGATATTCAGACGCTTATTGATAAGGTGTACGCTGAACAGCTTCATGCCAAGGAATCTTCGCTCAAGCACCTGCAAGCGCAGATCAATCCTCATTTTTTGTACAATAACTTCGCCTATATTCAAAGCATGGCGCAGCTGGATCGAACGAAAGTGATTGTCGCTTTCACGCAGCATCTGAGCCAGTACTATCGTTACACGACCCGAACGGAGCAACAATTAACTTCATTGGCCGAAGAAATGGAATTGATTCGCAATTACTTGGAAATCCATCGGATGCAGTCCGAGCGCCTGCATTTTCATGAACATATCGAAGAAACCATGATGTCTATTCTTATGCCGCGGCTGCTGCTCCAGCCGCTTGTCGAGAATGCGATCGTACATGGTATGGAAGGCAAGATAGGGAAATTCGAAATCGTCATAACCGGCAACAGGACCGAGGAGGGCTGGCAGCTCATCGTAGAAGACAACGGAGTCGGAATGCAGCAAGCTGATTTGGAATCTTTAAGACACACCTTGTCTTTGCAGGCAAGCGCGGATCGCAGTCTTGGGCTGCGAAACGTTCATCAGCGCTTAAGGCATTACTTTGGGCAGTCCTCGGGACTTCTGATTGAACATTCAAATTTAGGCGGGCTTCGAGTGGCATTGATGATGATTAAGGATGATTAAGGACGGAGGCGATTCCGATGTTGGAAGTTCTGATCGTAGACGATATCCCCTCTCAAGTGGACAGTTTCGCAGCGACAATTCCGAAGGACGAACTTGGTATTGGCCGTATTCATAAAGCCTATTCCGGTAAAGAAGCCTTAAAGCTATATCAGGAACAAAACATCCACATCGTCATTACGGATATTCGGATGCCGGAGATGAGCGGAATCGATCTAATTCATGAGATTCGCCAAATGGGGCGGAAAGTCAAAATTATCGTTATTTCGGGGTATGCGGATTTCGAATATGCGAAAAGCGTAGTCCCGTATAATACCTCCGGCTACTTGATGAAACCGGTTAACCCGGATCAATTGCGGGAGACGCTAAGCAAATTAACCGAAGAAATCGCTTGTGAGAAGAAGCTGCAGCAACAGCAGCAACGCGACGGATACGCATTCCGCGAAAATTTGCCTGCACTACAAGGCGAGCTGTTGAATCGTCTGCTGTACGGTTATAGTATCCCTAAAGAAGAGCTGGAACGGAAGCTTTTCCTGTTAAACTTGCCTTTCTCCTTGCAGCAGAAAGTGGGCTTGTTCATCGTAAGGCTAGAAGGAAAACTTCAAGAATATGAAAGAATGGATAAAGAGCTTATCGAATATGCAGTTACGAATATGGCGGAAGAGGTGTTTCGAGACGCCTTTCATTTGTGGTTCTGCCGAGATCATAACGAATATCTCGTAATGATCGTTTCACCCAAAGAGAGAACGGATTCGAAGGAGCAGGCCCTTCGGATTGCGATGGACGTACGGGCGGCAGCGCTAAAGAAAAAGGCAGAATCGCTCTTGAGCGGCAGCATTTCCATCGCGCTCGCTGAAAGCTGGACGTACCTGACTGAAGGCATTCCCGAACTTTATCGATCGATAATCGATGGAATGAGGGTGATCGAAGAGAAGCGGCAAAGCGTATTTTTGCGGATAGCGGGTAATCTCGATCAGGTTCAGATCGAAACGCTGACGTCGCTGTACCGGCCTCCCCTTCTGATTCATTTGCTCGATACGGGGAACTGGGGGCATGCAGAGGAAAAGCTAATCGAAATATTTGCCGAACTGAAAAGCAAAAATTATCCTCCTGAGCATGCCAATGAGGCGTATTTCGCCATTGCCAACGCCTACCAGTATATGGCGCATAAGAAAGGGAAGCTGCTGAGCGAGTTCGGTGCGTCCTCCTTCGGTCTCATGCCGGCCGCTCCTTCGCTTAGGCAGCTAGAGAAATGGGCATTCTTCATGCTCCTACGTCTAAGGGAGCAATCGGGAGATTCAACAGATAAGCAGGCCTGTTTAGTTGACAAGGTCCATAAATTTATCGAGGAAAACATGAACGGCAATTTATCGCTGCAGAGCATTGCGGCGGACGTCGGCCTTCATCCCGCCTACTTGTCGAGAACTTATCGTGCTGAAACGGGAAACAATCTGAGCGACTATATACTGCGGTATCGGATGGAATTGGCCTCTTACTTGCTGCGGAGCAGCAACAAAAAGATATACGAGATCGCCCAAATGATCGGTTACCAGGCAGTGCCGCATTTTATTAAGCTGTTTAAGGGGTTTACGAACATGACCCCGCAAGAATTCCGCGATCGAACGGGATTGTCCTGACTCATACGGTCCGTCCTATTGGAATTTACGCTGAAGCCAGATTCCAAATGAATCTCGCTTCAGCTCATTTTCTTATATGTTGTAGCTATCTATATCTTCTGCTAGTCATTCAGCTGGCGAATAAATGCTGAGAAATCTGGAGTTTGGGTTAAGTCATACGTTATGATCTTATGCATAATGGTCTCCACAATATTTTGCTCCAAGTCGTCTTGTCTGTCCGCTTTCATTTTGTATCTTGCACTTTTAATAGCCGGCATAAAAAAAGAGATAATTTCGTGCATAGCCTCGTTATCACCATTTTGGGCTCTTTGAACCAAATCAAACAATTCATTTTCCATGGCTGTCCTCGCTCATATCATTTTTGATCATTTTCCTCAGCTTTAAGATGTTATCCGTCAAAGCTTCCAGCTTTTTTTCAAATCGAAATAATAAATATCCAGTTAGCACGATAGGAAATCCGACTTCACTCATCGCTGTAATGAAATACGCTAATGGCTGAGTCTCGTCCATTAATTACACCTCCTCTCCGGCATAGCAAGCCGCAGCTTTTGCAAGGCTAGATTTCTGGTTTTGCAGATAGCTTGGGGTGAAACACCGATCATTTCCGCTATCTCATTATCCTGATAACATAATGCGTAACAAAGAGTAGCGATTAATTGTTGTTTTGGTGATAGGGCAGCGAACGCGTTTGCAAGGTGGTCGTTTAAAAAAGAAGCGTGAAATTGAGATGGCTCTGTGATGAGCGGTTCTACGTTAGTAAGGTTCTGAAAGCCAAGCAGCATTTCTCCAACGGTTCCGTCCCCTTCCTCCGAACAAGGACGATCAAAAATAAGTTGATTCCGGCTATCCGTCTTTTGATTTAAACGCATTTGATCAATGGTGCAGTATTTGATTGTGGAAGCAAGATATTTGATAAACCGGACTCGAAAATAATGCCTTCGAAATCGATCCTCAAGTTCTTTTTGCCCCGCGGGCTCCCCATCAATTGCCGTTAAAAGAATCTTGATGTTTTGCTCATCTTTAAAGAAGTTCTGGACAACTTGCTCTGAGCAGACTGACCGATTTTCATTGCAGTATTCGTAAAACCGTTCTCTTTGAGCTGAAGTTAACGATGCCATCCAAATCACCTCTCTTTATTTTTCATTTATTAGTAAAGTGAAATTGCCACTTCAAAAAACAACCAAAATAAGAACATATGTTCTTATTTATTTGCAAATAAAAAACCCCTTATAAAGGGGATCGTACGTTCTTATTTTGAATTATACTATAAATCGTTTAGGATTTGGAGATCTAAACTTGGAATGGTTCATCGTAATAATACTTCCTGTATAGTTAATAACCTAAATTTTATCCCAAGTCTTGCGGAATTGTAGCGGGCTCATACCAGTCCAACGCTTGAATTGGCGGCTAAAATGGGACAAGTTTGCATAACCTAATCGGATCGAGATTTCCTTAAGGGAGAGGTCCGGCTGTCGAATGAGAACTTTAGCTTCGTGAAGCTTGAGCTCCGATAAATATTGCCTAGGCGACATCCCATACACGTCTTGAAATACCTCTAATGCATACCCCGGGCTGATCCCCAATAAAGCTGCTAGGTCTTCGATTTTCAGATTGGCAGTAGGCTGCTGCCCATTTCCGATAAGATGGGAATTAAAACGGGATTTCATCGTCTCAGCGATCGCTTTGGCGTATTTGACTTTAGCTGGAGCTAGCGGTTCTTTCGCTCCGGCTTTACTTGCTATCATCTGAGCAAGAAGGCCAAATAATTCAAAAAGCAGCGCCTGGAGCCGAAAGCGCTCTGCTGAAGAATATAGTCCATCACTTCGGCTCATAATAATCCATTCGTTTATTATCGCTCTGAATTGCTTATTGTCACTGGTGCCCGATAAAAACAATATGCGGTCATGCTTGATCATTTCTTGCCTGAACGAGGGGTCGTCAACATTAAAATGAGCGCAAAAATAGAGCATGCCCGGCTCAGACACACAGCGATTTACATGCTTAAAGCCAGGAGGGATCAAGATCATGTCTCCCGCTTGAAGCCGATATGAGTTTCCCTCCATGATCGTTTCTTGTTCGCCTTCAAGGATAAGGTTGAGCTCGAAGGCGATATGTTTCTCAGACGGTACACTCCACTGATAGGGAACTTGCTGTTTATGTGCGCCGAAAAATTTGACGTTCCAGTCGATTGAAGGCAACCACTCAACATTATCGCCCCATGAGATGTTATTGTAGATATTTTTCACCAAAAACCCACCTTTGATTTGGGTAAATTCGTCGTGGTTTGGACAATCGTCTGATGTTTTTCTAGAATTTATAATAGATTTAACATGTTATAACAGAAATAGCATGAAAGCAAGGATGAAACGGGGGAGTAAGAATATGTCTGCTTCACAAATAAAATGGATCTCCAGTACGCCAGAATTACAATGGTCGGAACAAATGGCACCCTCTCTTGTAGAAACTGGGGAAAAGTTGGATTTAGCATTTTCAGAGGATCGGTATCAACATGTAGAAGGCTTTGGCGGCTGCTTTAATGAACTAGGATATGTCGCATTGCAGCAATTGAGTGATTCTGACCGGAATAAAATCATTCATGACCTATTTCATCCGGAAGGTGCACATCGTTTTGCGATTTGTCGGCTGCCAATCGGAGCCAGCGATTATGCTTTGGAGTGGTATAGCCACAACGAGACGGACGGAGACTTGGCGATGAACCATTTTTCCATCGAACGCGACCAAAAATATTTGATTCCTTATATTAAAGAGGCGCTGAAGCAAAATCCCAACTTAAAGCTGTTTGCCTCTCCATGGAGTCCACCCACTTGGATGAAATCACCGAGATCCTATAATTATGGAACGTTGCGCTGGGAGAAAGACATTCTTGAAGCATATGCGCTGTACTTCGTCAAATTCGTTCAGGCTTACCGTGAAGAAGGCATTACCATTCATCAGGTACATGTTCAGAACGAGGTTGTCGCTGATCAGAAATTCCCTTCATGTGTCTGGACAGGGGAGCAGCTTCGCGAATTCATTCGTGATTATTTGGGTCCAGCTTTTGAAAAACATGGGCTTGATACGGAGATCTGGCTTGGTACGATCAACGCGCCTGAACCGTGGGATGAGTGGATGAAGAAAAAGGTACAGGATCATAGCTCTTATGCGCATACAGTGCTTAGCGATCCAGATGCTTACAAGTACGTCAAGGGCGTTGGTTATCAGTGGGCAGGAAAGTACGGTATCCAGCGAACCGTTATGAGTTATCCAGAACTGCGTTATATGCAGACGGAAAATGAATGCGGCGATGGAGAGAACACTTGGTTTTATGCAAAATATGTCTTTACGCTCTATCAGCATTATTTCACGAACGGCGTGAATGCCTATATTTACTGGAATATGGCGCTTGAACCGAAAGGACGCAGCACTTGGGGCTGGGAGCAAAATGCCATGATTACAGTCGATCCTCATGCTAAGAAGGCCGTATATAACCCAGAATATTATGTGATGAAGCATTTTGCAAACGCCGTGGAGCCAGGGGCGTACCGTATTGGGGTGAGAGGACCATGGACGGGAAATGCAGTCGCATTCGAGACTGTCAATGGTGATCGCGTGATGGTCGTCGGAAATCCTTTTTCTGAGTCTCGTATCGTACGAATAGCAAATGGAGACAAAGCCTACGCATTTGAGCTCCAGGCCGATTCCTTTAACACGATTATCTTTAAACAGCATTAATGTTTAACCCTATCCGCTAACGGAACCAAAATATGATCGAAAAATATAAGCTCGTTTGAGCTGGTGTGACTTTTTTGTAATAAAAATGAAAAAAGGCTCGGGATTTAAATTCGAGTAGACGTAAGTCCATCCCCCTGATAAATGCTTAGCATAAGATTTAGAGCAAGTAGATTTCAGGGGAGGTGTATGAGCATGGGTCATTGCAAAAATCCCAAGAATAAAAAAATAAAACTTAAGAAGTTACAAATTCTACGAAATGTAAAAATTTTACGCTATAAAGTTCACAAGCTTGAAGAGGATGTTAAATATCTAGAACAAACAGCACGAATACGTGGACCGCGAGGATATAGAGGAGTAATAGGAGCCAGAGGAGCACAAGGAGCTAGAGGACTACAAGGAACCACGGGACCACAAGGAGCCGCGGGTCTACAAGGAGCCACAGGGTCACAAGGAGCCACGGGACCACAAGGAGCAACAGGACTACAAGGAGCCGCGGGACCACAAGGAGCAACAGGACTACAAGGAGCCACAGGATCACAAGGTGAACAGGGGCCGCCAGGTCAATCGGGATCAGGTTCAACCTTTTTTGCAATTCAGGCTGCGGATACAGTAAATCTGCTCACAACTCCCGTTATCAATATGGACCTGCCTCCGTTGACAACATCAGTTGGCCAGCAAATAAAGCTCGACTCAACTTTCAGATTGTTTTTCCAAACGGCAGCTGTTTCTGCCTATACTCTAAGTGTAAATTATCAACTACTCAGACTTGGCACAAGTCCGGCTACTTTAACAACTGCCCCCATAAACCGAACTCGAACCTTTGCTTCAAACGTAACATCATCAGATACGTATACACCGAATATTACTTGGATAGATTCTCCACCGTCAGGAACTCATACGTACAGGATTACGATCACAGCGAGTGTTGCAACTGGTATATCAACCTTGCAAGTAACGAATAGAGCTTTAAATGCCGTCGCTCAAATTGATGTAGATCCGTTTAATATTTTTGTTAGGGCAGGTGCGGTTGACGGTGATGGAACCCAAGAACGGCCTCTAGGAACGATCCAACAGGGAATAACCGCTGTTGCTCCTACGGGTACAGTTCATATTTTAGACGGAACATACCCAATCACATCAACAATAGCTGTTAATAAACAAGGAATAACTTTGCTTGGTTCGCCGGGAAGCATGGTCGTATTACAAGCATCTATTATTCCTTTTGTCGTAACGGGTGATGGTATAACAATAGAAGGATTAACAATGACTAGTGATATCCCTTATGCTGTGGAGTTTATTCAGATCGGCGGAACAAATCACCAAATATTGAACAACACTATTTTTGGCCCTGAACAACCCCCTCCATCTACGCTCTGGGTCGTAAACCGAGCGATTCTCACACAAGCAAATAATATGACTAACCTATTGATACAAGGAAACACCTTTTATTCCCTTCGTCAGCCTACGTATTTAAATCCAGGCACAACCGGAGATATCTTGAATAATGTTGTCTATAATACTCGCGGATATGTAGTGGATAGAGCTGTATTTGTATTTTCAGGTAACTCATGGGGAGTTCCTGCGAACGCGGTAGATATCGCACTGTTAGTTGGAACACAAATGGGCCCCCCTTATGATCCATTATCAGAATTATCTGCTAATAATAGCAATGCTACCATAAGCAATCAAAGATAGAATGGTCACTGAAGAGCTTGAAGATTTTTAAAGTATGTTTTACTTTGCTCGAAAAAAGACGACTCTCATCCTAGTTATTGGAATGAGAAGTCGTCTTTTTTTAAAATATAGAAAATACATCATTTCGCCATACTCTCTCTCTATTTCTCGGAATGAAACGCGCAGCGCCGCCAAAGGACGGCGACAGCCGTTTCATCTTAAATAAGCCAAGGCAACAGTTCGTCCAGTGTAGTGGTATCCTTCGGATCGTCGATCTTTAGTCGCCCGTCCTTCAAGAACGCGATAAGCTTATCCTACGGGGCATGAAGCTTATTTAAAATACACCTATACGCAAGTCCTGAATCTGTGTCGTGTGCGGGTCATGGTTAAATAAACGGGTATCGTCCACTAAACGATTATAAAGCTATAGACCTGATATGAAAGTAGTTAGAGTGAGCCGAATTGATAAAGGGGTTTCTATATTAGAGGCTTCGCCTTCCTTCGTGAGGCCTTTTGCCGTCTATAGCAAATATCTTATAGGAGATGTCAAAATGCTCTGATTTTTTTTGCGATTGGACAATTCTATAATCAGAGTACAAGGTTGTTCAGTAGCTACAATAACCATGGGGACCAAATTGGAGGGACGCGAAATGAGAAGACTGAAAAAATTAGGTGCAATGACGTTGGTGCTCGCGTTGTCGATTGGATTGTTAATAGGCTGTGGCGGTAACAATGCAAGTGGAAATAACGGAAGTACCGTTGCAGACAATGCGGGTAATACCGGTGAAGGTTCGACAACCGACAGCCAACCGGTTAAGAAAATCCGCTTTTTCACCAAAGGCAATGAAAATAATGCCGATTACCGTGTTATGAAATCGCTCATCGATCAATATCGAAAAGAAGTGAATCCGAATTTCGAGGTTGAGATTGAGTCAATTCCTAATGATACGCAATATTTCCAAAAGCTCAGAACATACATTGCAGGCAATCAGCTGCCCGATTTCTTTAAAATTCCTAATGGCGTGCTGAGTGAAAATCTAGCCAAGCAAGGTCGACTGGTTGACATGAAGGCAACGCTTGAAGAGTTTGGCATGTTCGATAAGTTCAACAAAGCCGCTATTGATTTTCTTTCCTTCGGGGACGGCAGCTTGTACCTGTATCCGGAAGGTAAGTTCGGTGAAGCTTTCTGGTATTACAAGAAACCTTTCGAAGAGAATAACATCAAGGTGCCTACCAACTTCGACGAGTTCGTTCAAGCTTCAGCAAAGCTGAAAGAAGCTGGATACACTCCAATTGCCGTATCCGGCAAGGAAATGTGGCAGATGGTACGATACCTTTCCTTTATCCCGCTTAGACTTACTCATACGGAGTTCATCAATACGTTGAAAACAGGCGATGAGACCTTTACGGGCGAAATCGGAATGAAAGCCGCCAATTTGCTGTACACGCTAGGCAAGGAAGGTTACTTCCAAAAAGGCTTCAGCAGCATGGATTACACGCAAACGCTGAACTTCTTCCTTGGAGGCAATGCCGTTATGCATTACAACGGATCTTGGGAGCTTGCGCAGTTCAAGGATAAATATGATGCGGGTGAGATTGGTTACTTCTTCGTACCCGATGTGGTCGGAGCCGATAATATCGGGCCAAAAACGTCGATCACGGCAGGTCTGGCGTATGCTTTTAATGCGGAAACCTTTGATGCGCCGACCAAAGACTTCTTCAAATTCGTAGTGGAACATTACAATAACGCTGCGTTTGAAGTTGGTGGATTCCTATCTCCGATGAACGGCGACATTCCGGAAAGCATGTCCCAACTGACTAAAGATTTCTCAAAGGATCTGGAGTCGGTGGATAAGGGCGGCGTCTCATGGGATGACAAATTGGATCCTGCCTCCAACGAAGTAATAGGTACTGCTGCTATCGAATTGGCTCTTGGCATCATTACGCCAGAAGAGTTTGCCGCGAAGGTGGACAAGGCGATCAGCCAGAACGCGCCGGAATTTTTCAAGGATCAAAAATAACTAACTATAATAGCACTTAACTAGTAAGCCTGACAGGCTTGGCAACAAGCCTTGTTCAGCTCCTCCAGGGTAGCCTGAAAGTCCCTAAGGTCAAACCAAAAGGTTGGGAATGAGTAACGATGGAAAAATATTTAAGCCGCAAGAGATATGTGCTCGTTTTCCTTCTGCCAGCTCTGCTTGTTTACATCTTTACGGTAATGCTGCCTATTGGGTGGTCCTCCGTCTATAGCTTTTTCCACTGGGACGGGATTTCACCTATGCGATTTGCGGGTTTGGATAACTATGTCAAGATGTTTACACAGGACGACGTGTTCTGGCAGGTATTTAAAAATAATATTGTGTTTATGGTCGTGAATGTACTTTTGCAGGTCTCGGTAGGACTGTTCATTGCGATTTTGCTAACCCAAATCAAAAAAGGTCGTGAAATTTTTCAAACGCTCTATTTTGCACCGGTGGTCTTATCGACGGTTGCTCTCGTACAAATATTTCAGAACGTGTTCTCCGTTAATCCGGTCGGTATGTTGAATTATGCATTAAGCTGGATTAATCTCTCGTTTCTGGATTCAGAATGGTTATCCGATCCGGATCGTTCGCTTATGATAACGGCTGTTGCAGAAGGTTATAAGTTTGCCGCTGTATACATGGTCATTTTTTATTCCGCTCTAATCAGTATATCGGAGGAAGTTGTGGAAGCTGCTAAGATGGACGGTGCCTTTGGGTGGAAGTTGTACCGTTACATTAAGCTCCCAATGATCAAAGGCATTATATTCACTTGTATTGTACTCGTGTTGAACGGCTCGCTGAAATCGTTCGATATTCCTTATCTGCTTACTTATGGCGGACCCGGTACGTCGAGTGAATTGGTTGCGACGTACATGTACAAGCAAGCATTCAGCAGCATGTATTATGGATACGGCAGTGCCATCGCCGTCTTTATCGCCATCGAATGCTGCCTTCTCGTCGTACTGGTCATGAAAATATTTCAAATGAAAAAGGATGATTGAAATGGACGCACTCCGAAAAACGGTCGGGCGCATCGCCTTTCCCGCCCTTCTGCTGGTCATGCTGACCATTCAGATTTTTCCGATCATTTGGGTGTTTATCTCTAGCTTCAAGACGATCGACGAATTCAGGATCGGCAGCAGCCCATTCGCCCTGCCGAAATCTCTGTATTTCGGCAATTACATTAATGCGATCGTTAAAAGCGATCTGTTGCTTTACTTTAAAAACAGCCTCATTGTAGTCGTTTTCGTACTTTTGGGTATTCTTGTTTTGAGCGCGATGGCTGGGTTCGCACTTGAAAAATTAAGATTTCGATTCCGCAAAGCGGGACTTCTTTTTTTCTTATTCGGCATAATGGTACCGATTCAGGTTACCCTGATCCCGCTTTATCAGATCTATAGCGAGCTTAATATCCTAGACACGTACACCAGCATCATTTTGCCGCAAATCGGTTTCGGGCTTCCGGTATCCATCTATCTTTTTGTTTCTTTCTATAAATATGTACCGAATGAAGTGATGGAATCCGCGGTCATGGACGGGGCCCCGATGTACCGGCTGTTTGTAAGTATCGTGCTGCCGATGTCCAAAAATATTCTGGTGACGGTTGCGACGTTGTATGGCGTCTTCGCTTGGAATGAATTTATTTTCCCTTTCACCTTCTTGCACTCGAAAAATATGCTGACCATTACGCTCGGTTTGCGCGACTACGTCGGCAACTACGGTATGACGGACTGGGGCGCGACCTTCTCCGCGATTATGCTGACGGTAACACCGACCTTTATCGTATATTTTTTACTTAGCAAAAGTATTATCTCCGGCATGACGGCTGGCGCAGTGAAATCATAAATCGAAATAGTTATAACCTATATAAGATCGGGAGGAATTACAAATGACGGTCAATGAAGTGCGTTTTCGTCAAATACATCTGGATTTTCACACGAGCGAGCTGATCGAGGGGATTGGATCGGGGTTCGATGCGAAGCAATTCGCCAAGACGTTGGATGATGCAAGAGTCGATTCTATTAATCTATTCGTTAGATGTCATCACGGGATGATCTATTACGACTCGAAGAAATTTCCGGAGCGAGTACATCCACATCTTAAGAGTCGGGATATGCTAAAGCAGCAAGTCGAGGCGTGCCGCGCACGCGGGATTCACGTCAACCTTTATGTTACTGTACGTTGGGATGTTTACTCCTATAACGAGCATCCAGAATGGGTAGCAATCGATGCTGAAGGCAGATACAGTGATTATGAGAAGAGGGGCTACCTCGAAGCCGGATTCTATCGAAATCTTTGCGTCAATACAGGGTACCGTCAGTTCCTAAAGGAAAATTTGCAGGAAGTGATGGAAGAAATTCCGGCAGAGGGTGTATGGTTTGATGCATCCTTTGTAGTCGAATGCGTGTGTCCGACCTGTATGAAAGGAATGCGTGAGGCCGGACTGAATCCAAAAAATGCGGCTGACCGTAAAGCATACTCCGAGATCACATACCACGATTGGGTGCAGGACATGAGCGCGCAGGTGCGAGCCTTCAACCCGGATTACAATATATTCTACAATAAAGGGCATGTCGGGCGGGTCGATAAACCGGTACTGGATGATTACACGTATGCCGCGTTTGAATCGTTGCCAGGCGGTCCATGGGGTTATATGGATTTCCCGGTTTCAGTAAAATATATCCGTACGTTAGGCAAAGAGACGGTCGGCATGACTGGAAGGTTCCATACGTCGTGGGGCGATAACTCTTCCTTCCGCAACAAGGCTGCGCTCGAATTCGAATGCTACAACATGCTCGCGCAAGGCTCCAAGTGCAACATCGGTGACCAGTTGGAGCCGTCCGGAGTCCTGTCAGAGGCGATGTATGAATTGATAGGAGAGGTTTACTCACAGGTTGAGAAGAAGGAGTCATGGTGCCGCGAGGTGGTTGCGGTAACCGATATTGGCGTGTTTACTCCTGAGGAGTTCTATGGAGCGGACACCGGCCATCTGCCGGAAGCGTCCGAGGGCGTATGCCGTATGCTGCAGGAGAGCGGCCACCAGTTCGATTTCATCGATTCCGCGGAAAATTTCTTGAAGTACAAAGTACTGATTCTTCCGGATGTCATTCCGGTCTCGGAAGAGTTCGGACGGCGTTTGCAGCATTATCTCGACAATGGAGGCTCCATCATTGCTTCGTTCGAATCGGGCTTGAATCCGGAGAAAACTATGTTTACTCTTCCCGCATGGGGCGTGCGTTATAAAGGGAACGCTCCGTACAGCCCAGACTTCATCGTGCCGTCTGGTGATATCGGAAGTGGCTTGAAGCAAGCGGAGCACGTTATGTATAAACAAGGCGCTTGGGTTGAGGCGGAAGGAGGCGAAAGGCTGGCCGATGCTATTGAATCCGTATTCAACCGGTCGTTTGAACAGTTTAGCTCGCATCTGCATTCGCCTTCGTCGGGCAAGGTCGGTTATCCGGCGATTGTGAAGAAGGGCCGCGTTATCTACTTCATTCATCCGGTCTTCGGTCAATACCATGATAACGCGCCGCTGTGGGTCAAAACACTTGTCCGGAACGCGCTGAACATGCTGCTGCCGGATCCGCTCTTGAAGCATAACGGTCCGTCGACGTTGCTGGCTACGGTGAACGAGCAAGCTGCAGAGAATCGTCAGGTCGTGCATCTGCTTCATTATATCCCGGAACGTCGAAGTAAGACGATGGACATTATTGAGGATGTCATTCCACTTCACGACACGCGTATATCCGTCAAAGTAGATCGGGACGTGACGGGAGTATTACTTGTTCCCGATAACAAGCCGCTTGATTATGAGACTAAAGACGGTCGCATTGAATTCCTTGTGCCGAAAATTACTGGTCACCAAATGGTTGAGCTGTCGTTTAGGAAATAAGCGATCATCAGCTTTCGAATCAAAGCATACGACATTGTCCATTCTATGGCCAGTGTTGTATGCTTGATTTCATAATCGGGAAGGACCGGTAGGGGCTGATTTGAAGATGATTTTAAGAAAGCTATATCAACGATTCAAGGATTTGAAAATTCAGGATAAGATCTTTATCTGTTTCGTCTTGATCATTATGATCTCGGTGCTAAGCGTAGGCATTTCCTCTTACTATAAGTCCGCCGTCATTCTAGGTGACAAGACGAGCCAATACAATGTAGAGATCGTAGGGCAAATATCGACCAGTGTCGATTACACGCTGCAGCGCATAGATGAGCTATCTGGCATTCTAGCTTTTGATCAGAGCATTCAACGAGTGCTGAATACGGAGCTCGATGAAATGACTGAGAGGGAAAGGATCGCGGCGGTCAATGAGATCGAATCGATCATGATCACGCATTACAATAGCCAAATTATGCGTTCGATTGAGATTTATGGCAGGAACGGTTTGGTCATCAAAGTACCGAGCAGCTTCAACGATCAGGAAAATGAAGTGGAGCTTCAGCAATATATAAAGGCTGCATCCGCCTACCGTGGCAAAACGAAATGGATAAATAACGCGAAGAACGAAGGGTTGTTACGAGCCGTACGGGAAATTAACGAATTGCAAATGGCCACGAAGCCGCTAGGAACGGTCATCATCAGCATGAAATTCGAAACGGTCTCCAATTTGCTAAGGAACGTCAATTTTGATCGAAGCGGCTCCGTTTTGTTAATGGATGAAAAAGGGGGATCTGTGACCCCAGCTGAGCCACTCAGTGAATACTTCAACGATGAAGCCTTTCGAAAGTCGATCGCTTCCCATTCAGGTTCATCCATCCAGACGATAGTGGATAGGGAGTATTTGGTTTCTTTCAAAACCTCGGAATATACGGGCTGGAAAACGATCGGCATTATTTCGGTAGAAAGACTGTACAAGGACAGCCATGCGGTCCGGAATTGGATCATTGTTGTGACGCTGATCATTATGCTTTTCGCATTTTTGCTCGCCCGTGTCTTCGCGCAGACTATTACCCTTCCGATCAAAAGGATGCTAAGGCCGATGAAAAAAGTGCAGATGGGTGATTTGAACGTAACGTTCCCAGTGGATGGGAATGATGAAATCGGTATTCTAAGCACTGGCGTCAATCATATGGTCAACCAGATCCACACGCTTATTGAAGATGCTTATAAAGGCAAAATCATGCTTCAGCAGTCGGAGTTTAAAGCATTGCAAGCACAAATCAATCCGCATTTTCTGTACAATACTTTGGAATCGATCAACTGGATGGCTAAGACGAACGGCGTTGAACAGATCTGCCGCATGGTTTCTGCATTGGGCGACTTAATGAGAATTAGCATTAGCACGGAGAAGGAGTACATTACGATTGAGGAAGAGATGAAATATATCTCTGATTATTTGTACATTCAGAAGGTGAGATTCGGTGATCGGATTGAAACTGAAATTCATATGGACGATGATTTGCTCTCAGTTGTCATTCCAAAACTTATTCTTCAGCCGATCGTGGAAAACGCACTTTTGCATGGGGTACAGGTCAAGAAAGGAAAAGGAGTTATTCATATACGAGGTCACAGACTTGACGACTGTATTATGTTTACTGTTGAGGATAATGGAATCGGCATGGATACTGAACAGGCAGCCAAGCTCTTGGCAGATGAACAGTTGGAGGGGCCTGAAGCTAAAGGAAGCGGGATCGGTGTGCGAAACGTGCATCAACGGATCCGTTATATTTATGGGATGGAATACGGGGTGACGATTAATTCCAAGCTGGGGGAAGGTACGAATGTGCAAATCCGTATCGCACCCGGCTTGTCGATGGAGGAAAAGTGATGTTGAAACTAATCATCGTAGACGACGAGCCGTTAATCCGTGAAGGCTTGAAAAGTATGCCTTGGGAGCAATGGGGCTGCATCGTAGCTGGGGAAGCGGAAGATGGGGAAGACGGATTGGCAGTGGTGGAAGAGGTGCGTCCCAACTTTATCATAACAGACATCCGGATGCCGGGAATGGATGGCCTTACTTTTGCAGAAAAGGTGAAAGAGCGTTATCCAGAGATTGAGATTTTGATGTTAACGGGCTATCAGGATTTCAACTATGCCAAGACCGCCATGCATATCGGCATTCACGATCTATTGCTGAAGCCGACGAAGTTCGATGAGCTTGAGGCGACCGTCCGCAAGCTGGTTCAGGAAATTCAGGAGAGGACGAAATCGCAGAATGATTATGATCAGCTCCGTACTCAGATGCAATCGGCGGTTCCACTACTGAAAAACAAGCTGGTACATGACTTGCTCCACGGTCATTTATATACGCCTACCGTAATTAAGGCCAGGCTTGCCTCTTTTGGAATCACGATTGATCATTATGTGGTGATGTCGGTTCAGATTGATGACCGTAAAGCGTTTGAGCAGCAATACTCAAGCGAGGACAGAACCTTATTCGAATTCGCTGTTATGAACATCGCGGAGGAAACGGCTAATAAAGTGGATAAACAGGCGATTATTGATTTCGATCACGATCTGTTCAGCATCGTCCTCTCTTTCGAACAAGAACATAATGTCGACATGTGTGAGAGGCTATCGATGAATATCGGGCTGGATATCCAGAAAGGGATACGCACATTTCTGCCCTTCACTGTCTCTATCGGCATATCGAATAAAGGAGACCAGATCGAGCAGATCAATCAGGCATATTTGCAATCGGTTGAAGCATTGAACCATAAATTTTTTCTGGGCGATGACTCGATTGTTCGATTTCGGGATATCTCAAAAACATCGGAGAGCGCCTATATTTTCGGTGAGGAAGACAAGCAGGATATCATTAACGGTTTAAGGGTCGGCGATATCGAGAAGGTCCGTGAGGTCGTCGATCGAATTAAGCGGAATGTAGGTTTATCAAGAGGTGTAGAGATCCAGCATCTGAAAATTTCTCTAATGGAATTGGCATTTGGTTCGGTACGGATAATCGGACAATTTAATCCGGATTTGGTCGATCGGCTGATGCAAGCGGCCTTACCCTTCTCTAAGTCAGAATCGTTTGCGACCGTGGATCGTTTATTCAGCGAGTGTTTGCATATGTTTGAGTTGATTGCACAAGTCGTCAACGCCGCACGGCAATCCAATCTGGGTTCCTCCGTCAAGGAGATCATGAAGCTGATCGAAGGCGAGTACGAGGACGAAATCTCTCTGGATATGCTAGCGGACCGCTTCAAATTGAGCACGGCTTATTTGAGTCGGCTGATTCGTAAGGAAACGGGCAAGACGTTTATGGAAAATCTCACCGATGTCCGTATGGAGCGGGCGAAGTTGCTCTTGGCGAACGGTTCAAAGAAGGTGTACGAGGTGGCTGAGCTCGTAGGTTACAAGGACATGAGTTACTTTATTCAGGTGTTTAAGAAACGCCTCGGCATGACACCGAACGAATACAAAGAGCAGCATTCTTGACGGGAGTGATGAGAATGAAATTGGGTATGCACGCATCTGCATGGTGCGGACAATGGAACAATTCCGCTTTGTTTGTCATTGATGAGGTGAAGAAGCTGGGACTCGACTTTATTGAGATACCTTTAACGAAACACGAGGGAATCGATACAGAGGCGACGCGCAAGAAGCTGAGGGATTCCTGTCTCGAGTCGGTCACTTCCGCTTTAATAATAAATCCTGCACATGATATTACAAGCGGGGATCCCTGTATTCGCGAGTCGGGCATAGGATATTTGAAGGAGTGCGTTCGCCTGTCAAGTGAAATGGGAGCAACCTTTTTCGGAGGAGTCATCTATGCGCTGCACATGAAAATGCACCCGGACCGGCCATCGGAGGAACTACTGCGGATCGTTGCCGATGGTCTAAAAGAAGTTGCGCAATATGCCGGCATGTTAGGGGTAACGATTGGACTCGAACCGATCAACCGGTATGAAACATTCGTCTTGAATACATGTGAGCAAGCATTGTCGCTTATGGCGATGATTGGTGAGCCGAACGTCAAGGTGCATCTCGATACGTATCATATGAATATCGAAGAGAAGCAGATGAAGGCTGCGATTCTGCAGGCGGGAAATGCGCTCGGTCATATCCACCTCAACGAGAACGATTGGGGGGTTCCAGGAACCGGGCATACGGATTGGGAGGGAATTTATGAAGCTTTGAGGGATATTCGTTATGACGGATACGCATCGCTAGAATGCGTTGTGGAATCAAGGGGAGGTTACGTTTGGCGGCAGTTGGCTCCGGACAATAAGAGCTTGACCGAGGACGGAGTTCGGTTTTTGGGTGACATGCGTAATCGCTTTTTCCCAGACTAACTCGTGAATGCCATCAGAACGAAAGTGATGAAGAGAACGAAGAAGTAAAGGAGATGCTTGCCATGTACGTAGGGGCAATTGAAGCAGGAGGAACAAAAGTCGTTTGCGGCATAGGGAATGAACGTGGTGTTATTGAAGACCGAGTTAGTTTTCCGACTGAAGCGCCGGATCAGACACTGGAAAAGATCATTAGTTATTTTCAGGACAAACGAGTCAGTGCCATAGGCATAGGGACGTTTGGACCTATTAATATTGATACTTCCAATCCTTTGTATGGTTACGTGACGTCCACTCCGAAGCCAGGCTGGTCGAATTATGACTTCTTGGGCACATTAAAGCGGGAATTCGATTTGCCATTCGGCTGGGATACGGATGTTAATGCGGCGGCGTTGGCCGAAGCGACTTGGGGAAGTGCGAAAGGGCTGGATAGCTGCGTTTACTATACGATCGGAACGGGTGTAGGTTTAGGCGTGGTCGCAGAAGGAAAGCTCATTCATGGACTTATGCATCCTGAAGGCGGGCATGTGCTGATCAGGCGCCATCCGGATGACGGCTTCGAGGGAAGCTGTCCCTATCACGGAGACTGCCTGGAAGGAATGGCAGCAGGTCCATCTATCGAACGCAGATGGGGATTGAAGGGCAGTGAGCTGCCGACCGATCATCCTGCATGGAAAATCGAAGCATTCTATATCGGCCAAGCTGTCACGAATACCGTATTGACGCTGGCTCCCAAGAAGATTATATTGGGCGGCGGGGTCATGCATCAGGAGCATTTGTACCCGATGATACGCGCCGAAGTTCAGCACAATTTGAATCGCTATATCCAATTGGCCGAGTTAACTGCTGAGATCGAAAGTTACATCGTGCCGCCCGGACTGAGAGATAATGCAGGTTTATGCGGCGCTCTGGCATTGGGATTAGAAGCACACACGAATAATTAATGATATCAAAAGAGCCCTTAACTACCTGTCAAAAGAGGTAGTTAAGGGTACCTTTCTTTTTGGAGATGTGATGTAGGCAAGATCATTCATCTTGCGAATTCGAATGTAGCCATCATGTTATAATGAGGAAAAATGTTATAACCAGAGGAATGGGGATGACTGAGATGTACAATGTTCTTGTTGCTGACGATGAACCGCTTCACAGACGAGGCATCACCGATATGATCAAGACGCTGCGTCCGGATTACCGAGTCTTCGTAGCCAAGGATGGGGAAGAGGCGCTTCGGATCATAGATGCCAACCGTATAGATATCTTGCTAACGGATATTCGGATGCCTAAAATAGACGGGCTCGAGCTGATCGAGAACTTGGGAACACGGATGGAGTCCATAAAGGTGGTCATTCTGAGCGTCTACGGTAATTTTGATTATGCTAGGCAAGCGATTAAGTTAGGAGCTTTTGACTATCTATTGAAACCGTTGGAGCAAAAAGTTATGGTAGACATGCTAGCGAAACTTGATGCCGCGTTCGAGAAGGACTACGAGTTCCGTCGATATGAGGAGAATCTAAAACAAAAGCTAGATTCGACCATGCCTGTGTACGAGCAGCATTTGCTTAATCGTTGGATGCAGTCGGCGGCCGGCGAAGAAGAGCTTCATGAAATAGAAAATTCATTTCCCCTTGGGTATGCTGGATTCGTTGTGCTTGCTAAATTAGACATACAAGAAGTTGGACAAGCTTATTCCCCCGTGGATTTTAATGAAGTGAAAACGAGTTTTAAAGTCTGGATGCATCAAGCCCTTCAATCAATGGGGTCTTCTATTTTGTTCTATCTGGATGGATCTGAAACGATATTGGTTTCTGTGATCGCTCACAATAATCCGTTGGAATGGTTAATGAAGCGAGACGTCGAACGGTTATCCGCATTCATCGAACAAATTCGAATCGAATTCGGTCTCACTGTATCCATCGGTGTAGGCGGGCATGTCACTAATCTTTACCGAAACGCCCGTCTTTCTTTCGAACAGGCCCGTAATGCGATCGAATATATGTTTTACTGCGGAAATGGAAATCTTATTTTTCATAATGAAATCGCTTACAACCCCTATAAGCCAGCCTTAAAAATATTTCCTATTGAAACGGACATTTCCACCGCCTTGAATCAGTCTAATATGGAGCAGACTATCCTTGCGCTTGATACGATAATCGACCGGATGCTTCACGACGATTTTCCTTCTCCCGTTCACTTGAAGGAGAGTATTTTATACGTATTGCTCGATCTTATGAAAGCAAATGCTGCGTTCCTTCGGAATGAGGATGTTACGAACTTAATCGCGGAGATGGAGTTCCAAATTCCCGCTTGTAAGACGCTTCTAGATATTAAGGAGAAGGCGCGCCATTATATTCACAGGATTATCGATGGTATGGAAAAGCGAAAGAACAACAAGAATCAGCAAATCATTGAGAAGTGCATGGCGCATCTCAATGAGCGTTACATGCAGGATCTTTCCCTTGAAGTTGTCGCTAAAAAGTTTTTTTTCAGCCCCGCTTACTTCAGCAGCTTTTTCAAGGCCCATACATCCATGACATTCACTGAATATTTGCTTCGGCTGAGGATAGATAAGGCCAAGGAGCTGCTGTATGATGGTGAAAAAAAGGTTTCGGAGATAGCGCTTAGCGTGGGGTTTCGAGATGCCGGATATTTTACACGGATGTTCAAACGAGAGACTGGCTTCACTCCGGAAGAATTTCGGAAAAACATCGTCCTGTAGGTGAGAATATGAGACTCAAAAACAAACTAATTCTTTCCTATATCGTGCTCATTACGCTTCCCTTGGCCATATTGAGTGCGGGCTATTATTATACTAGCAAAGAGATTATGCTGGATCTTGCCCGCAGCAATGTGCTCGAAATTGTGAAAAAGAACAATCAGATCATCGATGAGCGGATAAGCATTGTTCAAGACAATAGCCTTTCTCTCATGGTGGAATGCGATCTATTTCAGATTTTTGACGGCAAGGGGCCTTCCGACGAGATGCAGTTGCTCCTGACGGATGATCGGGTAACGGGTATTCTGAATCGTTACTTCGCACAGTCGAACGACCTCTACTCGGTCGAATTGGTGACCCGTGCCTTCGTATACGGAAGCAAATCGAAGAATACCTATCCGCCCGGTAACTTTTACGAATCCAGCCTATTTGACCGAGCGACTGCCGAGAAGGGGAGGATCGCATGGGTGCCAACCTACGACTATTCCCAAATGTATCATCTCTCCGAGCTTGCCGACGCTGACATTGATTACCGCTATTTATTCTCGGGTGTGAGGGAGTTGAATCCTTCCTGTGTAAAAAACGATGTCGTGGTCCGAACGCAAAACGGTTCAGAGAAGCCTATTCTCGTGATGAACTTTAAGGATAATATATACACCGATATATTTAAAAACAGCATTCCGATAGATGGCGCACTCTTTCTTGTCGTAAGTGAAGATGGAACGATCGTCTCCCATCAAGACAATTCAATGCTAGCGCTTACGGAAGGGTCTCCTTGGATGAAAGAGGCACGCAATCGGGGAAGCGGGACGGCTTTTGTAGAGGTCGGGGGTCAGCGTATGGTTGCTTGCTTTGCCGTTTCCGCGGTGACGAACTGGACATCGATCGTGCTGATACCACCTTCCGTGCTTACAAATGATATCTTGCATACAATTCAGTTTTTTATGGTAACGCTCGGAGCCACGCTCCTCGGGCTTTCACTTTTATTCGCCTACCTGATTTCAACTAAAATATCTTCACCTATCAATAAGCTGCTGCTTGCAATTAAAAGGGTTGGCGGCGGGGATTTCAACGCGAAGATCCATGTGGAAGGCAGGGACGAGCTTGGCCATGTGCTCACTAAATTTAACAGCATGAACGAGAAGGTAAAGCAGCTCATCGACGAAAACTACATCGTCAAACTGCGCGAGAAGGAAACGGAAATTTTAGCACTTAACATTCAGCTGAACCCTCATTTTTTATATAACACGCTGAATATCATCAACTGGATGGCCGAATATGGCCAGAAGGAGAAGATGAGTGAAATGCTGATCAGCCTGTCTCGGATGTTGCATTACACATCGGATAATCGAAAGGATACTACGCTTCTAAAAGACGACGTAAGCTGGCTGCAGGATTATATCGCGATCATGAAAAACAGGTTTGACCAGCAGCTCCGCGTCGACTTCGATATTCAGTCTGAGTTGTTGGTAGCCTATGTGCCGAAGCTATTCCTTCAGCCTCTCGTTGAGAATGCGATTATTCACGGATTCCGCGATATGGAGATTGGTGGACTTATTACCGTTTATGGGAGGCGTCAGGAAGATGACATCCGGTTCTGCGTAGAGGATAACGGGCGCGGGTTTGAGCCGGAGCGATTAAAAAAGCTGCTGACGGGGGCTTCTAATCGTGTCGGCATACAGAATGTAGACAAAAGGATTAAGCTGCTATACGGCAATAAGTACGGGATTGAAATAGAATCGGAGCTGGGATTAGGCACGCGCGTCAACATGATCATCCCTTTCCGAAAGCAGGATGAATGAACCTTACAGACACCTTTCTGAGGCCGATATACGGCCGGAAAGGTGTTTCCTCGTTATGCGACTGCAAAACGCTATGTAAACGGATTGACCGTAAAATCGTCCGTAATACGAAGATTTGTGCAATAGGTTTTTACTTGGGGCCGTCTTACAATAGGGATAAGCGACTGCAGCGCTTACATTCTAAACTGGGGGAATAACAAAATGAGAAAACGATCGGGTACGAAAACGATATTGTTTGTATTCCTAGCCGTCATGATGATTGTAACCGCTTGCGCAAATGGAAATAACGATAGCGGCCAGTCGAAAAATACCGCAGTGAACGGTAATTCAACTAAAGATAAGTCCTCTGGTACTAATGAGCAGGTGAAGCTGAAATTCACGTTTTGGGGAAGCCCGCAGGAGAAAAAAGCTGTGGAGGATGCAATCAAAGCATTTGAAGGAATCCATAAGAATATAACGATTGAGCCCGTCCATATAACTGGTACCGATTTTTTGCAGAAGCTGAACGCAATGATCGCAGGCAACGAGGCGCCTGACCTAAGCTATTCCGCCGCGTGGAAGCTGAAAATGGGCGAGGAAGATTTGATTTACAACTTCTTCGACTTGATTAAGGAAGATCCGTCTATTAAGAAAGAGGATTATTTGGAGTATGGCTGGTGGAACTGGGATACAGACAAGAGTGCCGGGCCTTATCAGGCTGCCGTCGTTCCCAGCTTGATGTATAATGCCGACATGTTCCAGGACGCCGGTGTGGAGGTTCCGCCTACTAAAGCCTCGGAAGCCTGGACTTGGGATGAATTCGTTGAAACGGCTAAGAAGCTTACGCTTGACCGCAATGGGAAGCATCCGGATGAAGCAGGCTTCGATCCTAAAAATATTAAGCAATACGGTGTGAAGTTTAGCTTGAGCTGGATCTCTTATATGCCGCTAGTCCTCTCCAACGGAGGTGACTACTTGACTGACGACGGCAAGGAGCTTGGACTTGCCAAACCGGAGGCAGCCGAAGCGATACAAAAGATCGCTGATCTTATCAATGTGCATCATGTTGCTCCTTCACCGGTCCAAGCCAGCAGCATCCCGGCACCGGCAACAGCCCTGCAATCGAAGAAGGTGGCCATGGTCATCGACGGGAGCTGGAACCACCTGGACCTCAGCAAAGCGAATATTAACTGGGGAGTCGGCGTACTGCCAATTTTGAAAGAATACAAATCGTTTTTCCTCGGCGGATCACTCATTATCTTCAAGAGCTCGAAGCATCCAAAGGAGGCATGGGAATTCTCTAAGTTTCTTACCGACCCGAACAACGTACTTGAGATGCACCAGGGTCTATGGATGCCGCAATTGACGAAATGGTATGAAGATCCGCAATTGATCGACAGCTGGGCGAATGAGGAGCTGTCAGGAAGACCAATTGGTTTCCAGGATGCGGTCATGCGTTCAACGTTCGAGCATGCGGAGCCGGCACCTGAAAACAACGTGAAAAATTTTGTGGAAATCGATGCTGCAGTAGCAGCCTCATTGGATCAGGTATGGCTTGGCACTAAATCAGCCGAAGAAGCGCTGAAAGAAGCAGAAGAGAGAATCAAACCTCTGGTACAAGGGACGTATTTGAAATAACGAACGATCGGCGGAAGGAGGCTCCGTATAAAGCTGGGGCGGGGCGCCTTCCGCAATGGTTCGACGGAGAGGAATCTTGCTTATGGAAGTCATCACTTCCCGTGTGGAGAAATCCATGAAACAAAAACGTGTATCATTCAAAAATGAATGGAATGGTATCTTGTTCGCGCTGCCTGCGATTTTGGGCTTGCTCATTTTTACTCTGGGCCCCATGCTTTACAGCTTGTACATGAGCTTTACCGACTATTCAGGATCTAACGTACCGACTTTCGTCGGACTTGATAATTATACGAGAATATTCAGCGGTGAAGACCAATATTTCTATAAATCTCTCAGAGTCACGGTTTATTTTGTCATTCTCAGCGTTCCGAGCGGCATCATTTATTCCTTTCTGCTGGCGCTTTTACTCAATCGGGATGTTAAGGGAAAAGCGATTTTCCGTACTATCTTTTATCTGCCTTCCATCGTACCAATTATCGCCATTTCATTCATTTGGTTATGGTTGCTGAATCCAGATCTCGGCCTTGCGAACGAGTTGCTTGGTGCTCTTGGCTTCCCAGGCAGTCAATGGATATTTGGTGAGAAGTCGGTCGTTCCATCTTTGGCCATGATGAATCTGTGGACGACAGGGGGGACGATGATCATTTTCCTCGCGGGCCTACAGGATATTCCACGCTCTTTGTACGAGGCAATCGAAATAGACGGAGGCTCTCGGTTCGATAAATTATGGGCTATTACGGTGCCAATGATGACGCCAACCATATTTTTCAATCTAATTATCGGCATTATCAACGGCTTCCAAATATTTGCGCAGGCGCATGTCATGACGAATGGCGGGCCTAATAATGCAAGTCTGTTCTATGTCTTCTATCTTTACCGGGAGGCATTTCAATTCTCGCGAATGGGAAGCGCCAGCGCTATAGCGTGGGTGTTGTTCATCATTATCATGGCGCTGACATTTATCGTTTTCAAAACGTCGAGAAAATGGGTGTATTACGAAGGAGATGGATCGCGATGAGAAGGAAAGGATGGATCGAGAACGGCCTGGTATATCTTGTGCTTCTGGCAGGCGGTACATTTAGCCTGCTGCCACTAATTTGGCTCGTCCGCAGTTCCTTGATGGATATGGGCCAAATCTTCGAGATGCCGCCTGTTTGGATTCCGAAACCGTTTCGACTCTCAAATTTCAGCGAAGCACTGACGATCCTGCCGTTCGGCAAATATTTTGTTAACACGTCCATTATAGTATTGTTTACGATGATCGGCGTTATCGTCACCTGCTCTTTAAGTGCCTATAGCTTCGCGCGTATGAAATGGAGAGGAAGGGATCTGATATTCGGCCTGCTTCTGTCCAGCATGATGCTGCCATATGCGGTTACGCTCATTCCGACTTTTGTCGGGTGGAGCAAGCTGGGGTTGACCAACACGTTCATTCCACTCATTGCTCCAGCCTGGTTCGGCGGCGGCGCGTTTAATATTTTTTTATTGCGGCAGTTTTATCTTAGCATCCCCCGCGAACTGGACGAGGCTGCGTACGTGGACGGAGCCAGCCACTGGAGAATATTCATATCGATTATCATGCCTTTGACTAAGCCCGCCCTGATTGTTGTCGGTCTCTTCACCTTTCTAGCATCTTGGAATGATTTCCTGGGCCCGCTTGTATATTTGAACAGCGAGTCTAAGTATACGCTTGCACTGGGACTGCAGCAGTTCAAAGGAATGTATGCCGCGGAATGGCATCTCATGATGGCGGCGGCCACCGTCGTGCTGGCTCCGGCCATCATCGTATTTTTCATCGGTCAGAAGTATTTTGTAGAGGGCATTACACTCACGGGCATAAAGGCCTGAACGCAGAAGGAGAGATATGATCTTATGAATCCATTGTATTTGCGTCAAGAAGGTACATCGCGTCGTCATTCCAGTTGGGACACGACCGGCGGAAACAAGGACTTTATTGTGATCGGAGTTAATCAAACCGCGGTAATAGCTAAGATTGAAGGCTCGGGAGTCATCCAGCACATCTGGATGACGATCGCCTCGAAGGATAAATATGCGTTCCGTAAAGTGCTGATCCGTATGTACTGGGACGAGGAGACTGTACCTAGCGTGGAATCACCGATTGGCGACTTCTTTGGCGTTGGACACGGTGTGGCCAGCCATTATATTTCCATGCCGCTGAACATGATCACGACACAAGGTATTATCGAAGACAAAGCGGCTATGAATAGTTTCTTCGAAATGCCGTTCCGGAAGAATGCGAGAATTGAAATCCTCAACGAGTGTGAGAATGAAATTGTCCTTTATTATTACGTGGATTACGTAGAAAAGCCGGTATCGGACGACAGCTTCTACTTTCATGCGTCGTGGCGGAGGGAAAACCCGACAAAGGGCCTTTTAGACCTTTCGGTGCTGAAGGCGGAGCACGATAAGCAGGATAAAGCGAATTACGCGGACCAGAAGGTATATGAGCTCAAAAATTTGACAGGCGATGATAACTATGTGCTCATGGATGCCGAAGGTGAAGGGCATTATGTAGGATGTAATCTGAGCATCGACCATCTGAATCCAATGCCAGGATTTAGCTGGCCGGGCGAAGGAGACGACATGTTCTTCATCGATGGCGAGCCGTGGCCACCTCGTTTGCACGGTACGGGCACGGAGGATTATTTTTGCGCCGCATGGGGATATCCATCAGGTAAATATGATAGTCCGTACCATGGCATATCCCTATACGCGCCTATTAGGCAAAATGGTGATTCGTGGAAAGAGAGCAATACGATATCCTTCAATGATTATTCAGGAAAAATGACGCAATACCGCTTCCATATTGTCGATCCAATTATCTTTCGTCAATCACTCCGATTTAGCATCGAACACGGCCATGGCAACTCGCAATCGAACGATTATTCGTCGGTAGCCTACTGGTACCAGAGAGAGCCGCATAAGGTCTATCCGGAGATGCTGCCTGTCGCAATGCGCCTGCCGTTGCCGGAGAAAGAGAGCGCAAGGCTCTTCTATCGCACGTTCTAAATAAAATACAGAGGAGCGCCCGTTCATGTGGAGCGCTCCTTTCGTGTTTTTGAAACGGAAAATTTCTTTAACCGGCAAAGTTTGCAGAAACAGTCTTAGCAATGCTACGACCATGGAAAAAGGAGTTCCCTTCGGCAATAGCTTGCCAAAGGGAACTCCTTTTTTGGAATCTGATTTTTTCAAATTCCTTATAGAATAGTAGTTTTTGTCGTAATGGTGAACGATTTGGTCTCACCTGGCTGAAGCGTCTCCCTGAAGATTCGGACTGCGCGGCTATGCCGGAGTGAGGATTCATCGCCGCTTTTGGTCTCTGACTGAAAATCGATAGAATCGGTGGGTTCATCGGAAGGCAATTCGATAATAGCTGTAATGGCGTGCGGTCCATAGCTGGTCACGACTGCCTCAGTCATTCCTTCTTCCTTCCGATATGAGACGCTGAAGGTCTGGCTGCCCAGCTTGAAGCGATCCCAGACGAACGGGCTGGTAGGGCTGAATGGGCGGAAGGATAGCTGTTTGGCAGGCGCGTCATAGGCTAGCCCTAGTATTTCCGAGACGAACATGCCAGCGAATACGCCTGAGGCCCATCCGCATTTGCCGCATGTATTGTGGCGGACGACATCTCCGTAAGGCGAGCCGTTATTATAAGGCCACCACCAAAGCGAACCATCTGCGTCGGTCAGTTTGCGGATTTGCGTGAAATAGCCGTCTTCTCCGCTCATGGAATCGGCATTCGTGATCATGCCCATGCCGCTCATATAGCCCGGGAACGTGCAAGCCGAGTGGTCTCCCCATTGAATACCCCTAGATTCCGGATTATAAGTCGGGTTGGATGTACTTAACGAAAAGCGCATATAGTTGCTGTACGTCGGGTTGACATAAGACGTGTAACCGTACAGCGGCATAAGAATCGTATCTGATTCCTCCCCGTCGTGATGAAGCAAGTCGATCTTTCCGTTCTCGGTTAAGTTCCAGATAAACTGCATACCGAAATCCTCGTAAGTTCCCTCATATTTCTTCGCGTTATCCTTCAGCTTGTCTGAGGGGGATATACTGATTCCTTCGACATACTGACGGCCGAATGGGCCTTCCGTGGTCGTAAGTTGCTCCAGATCCTCCTGTATCCGAGCGGCAATATCCCGGTAGCGCTCAGCAGTGGCTGTATCGCCGAACACATCCTCTACGATGCGGGCATAGTGGAAGAATGAAGCCCAGGCAATAACGTTGGAGCCTGTATGGTAATCGCCGAGCGAATAGGCGTCCGATAGCCATACAGAAGGGAATAGCCATGGTCCGTCCGGTTTGCGGGTGCGAGCCGTTTCTTCCAACAAGGCTCGTATTTTTAGATCGATGCCCGTGTTGTCCAGAAAAAGGCGTTTGTCTCCCGTAGTTCGGTAATACAGGCCGGCCATAATGACGGAGGACAGGGAGTTGCTAAGCGAATGGGTAATCCCGCCTTTATACCGGTTGCCGGCAGGGCGCACCCCGTGCTCTAGGAACCATAGTAGGCCTTGCTTGAACAGTTCGGGTTCCGTCGTGTGAAACGGGAGAAATGAATAATACATGTCTTTGTTCCAAATGAATTCCGTGGTCGGGTAAGTACCCCAATTGGAGCCTGCAATAGAGCCGCTGCCATCCATCCCGATCGAACCGAAGCATTGAAGGACGGCACGCTCGTAAAATTCAGCGACAAATGGATCGTTTTCCATTTTCAGCGAGCCGGTTATCCCTTTGAAATATGCCCACGTTTCGTTTAACCAGTGCAGGGAGCCCTTCTCGTCGATAGTCTGAAGCGTTTTTTCACCTGGCGGAGAGATAACAGCCGGCACCCATACAGACTTACCGGGAGACAGCTTGAAGGAAATGGAGCCGCTCTTGTTCTCGAGGTCCGCGGGATGGACGCAGAGCTCGGCTCCGCTGAACAGGTCGCTCCGTACGTCCGCGGAAGGAAGTGAGACTTTGCCGCATACGATTTCCTGTGATTGGTTTTCCAGAAGCAGTCCGTAGATAAGTCCGCGGAGTCGGACGGTTCCGTCTCCTGAGAGGGGAGTATAGGTAATTAGAGTAGCCTTTATTGTACTGAACTGGAACTCTGTGATGGGAAACAGGTTGTCAAGGAGAGAAGTGGCATAAGGGAGATCATCCTCGCTAAGATCGAACAGCTCCTCACCTATTTGAAGCTTGTATCCGTAAGGCCCCGTCTTCTTAAAATCTTTGCACATCCACACTCCAGGAATGTTGTCGCTGTAATAATTCCCATGATAGATCGATACAAGTTTGATGGAGCCGTTCATATTAACATTAACCAGCGTCTTATTGTTTGAAATATCGAAGCTCAGCTCAGGGTCTGGCAGCTTGCGTCCGAAGAAGCTCATTTCATCTTTTGCGAGATAGCTGCCATCTTGGTAGGTAACGCCAAAGAATCGGCTTCTTGGTTGGGACAAAGCTTCGCTTATGCTCATAAAGGGATGCGGCATATTCAGTCTCCTTTGTTAGTTAGATTAGCGGTCTGCAGCGCCTTTCTTCATTATTAGAGATGGGCAGGTACAAAGATATAGGAGAGATTTAAGGAAGTAGGACAAATTATTGCGCTTTCATTAAAGATGCGGTTGAAGCGTTTATAAACTGAATTGACGCCGTATATTTTATGAAATATCAAGCCGTATAGGGCAGAGGATATCCATGCCTCTTTATTTTTGTCCAAGATGTGATTCCAGATGATCAAAGTTCAAATCATTACGATCAAAATCCAATCACCGTTATATGGTTTGCCCAAATGAATCCCCTTACAATGAATATATGAAGGAGGGGCTAAGACATCATGATGGCAAGCCTATACAAATACCGTTGGCAGTATGTAATGATTTTTCCTGCCATTTTGCTTTTGTTTCTATTTAACTATGTACCTATGGCAGGCATTCAGATCGCATTCCGCGATTTTCAGATCGGGTCCTCCATATGGGACAGCGCTTGGGTCGGTTGGCAAAACTTTTCATTCCTACAAGAACCGCAGTTTTGGACAGTTGTAAAAAACACGCTGTTCATTTCTGTATTGAAATTCGTATTCGGTTTTCCCGCCCCCATTATATTAGCTTTAATGATTAATGAATTGGTGCATGCTGGGTTCAAAAGGTTCGTTCAGTCTGTTAGTTATTTGCCCCATTTCTTCTCTTGGATTGTCGTCGCTTATATCTTGCAATCGTTTCTTACGCTGGATGGAGGATTGGCTAACGACTTGATTACAAGAATGGGCGGGGAGCCGATTTTTTTCCTAGGGTCGGAAAGTTGGTTTCGGCCGATGATCGTGTCTAGCGGCTTGTGGAAAGAGGTAGGCTGGAATACGATCTTGTATCTCGCAGCGATATCAGCTATTGATCCGCAGCTGTATGAAGCTGCCACGGTGGAAGGTGCAGGGAAGCGGGCGCAAATTCGGCATGTGACGCTGCCAGGCATTATGCCTACAGTATCGATCGTGCTAATCTTAAGCATTCCGAGCTTGATTGCGGTAGGCATGGATCAGATTTATCCGCTCATGAATCCGGCTAACATGCAGGTGGCGGATGTTCTGGATACCTATGTGCTTCGAAGCGGTCTTCAACAGGGTTATTTTGGAATGGCTACTGCAATTGGGCTGTTGTCCTCCGTTATTAGTCTTGTTCTCGTCGTCGTAACGAATCAGATATCCAGAAAATTGAATGGCGAGGGGTTATGGTAGTTGAAGAAACGTTCATCGGGAGAAAGGCTCTCACAAAGCATCATTGTCATATTTATGCTCTTGCTATGTCTATCCGTGCTGTATCCGTTTGCCTACATGCTGGCGATATCGCTGAATGAGGGGACGGATGCGGCGAAGGGCGGGGTTTATTTATGGCCTAGGGCGTTTACGCTGATCAACTATGAAATCGTGCTGGGGAATGAAGTCATCCAGCGTGCCTATCTGATTACGATCGCTCGTACGGTTCTTGGTACGATAGCAGGTCTTCTAATCACATTAATGGTTGCTTTCGGCTTATCCTATCAACGGGTTCCGTTCCGCAAATCGATTTTGAGCTATATTTTGATCACAATGCTCTTTAACGGCGGTCTTGTTCCTCTCTATATCCAGCTGTACAACCTAGGTCTGATTAATAATTTTTTGGTCTATATTATACCCGGCATGTTCTCTGTTTGGAATATGTTCGTTATGCTGAAGTTCATCCAAGGGATTCCCGAGGCTCTCATTGAGTCTGCCGAGCTTGATGGCGCAGGTCCATTCCGCATATTGATCCAGATTATCGCTCCGTTATCGAAGCCGATGCTGGCGGCAATCGGTTTGTTCATCGCCGTGGGCCATTGGAACGATTGGTTCGCCGGAGCATTTTATGTGACCAAGCAAGATTTGATTCCGGTACAAACGTTTCTGCAGCAATTATTGTCGGCGCAGGATATGTCGGCTATTTTAGGATCAAACTCGAATCAGGAAGCGCTCGCTAGAGGGTCGCAAATGAAAAACGTGACGCTCATGTCGGTCAAAATGGCAACCGTAATGGTCAGCGCCATTCCGATTCTATGTGTGTATCCGTTCCTTCAGAAGTATTTCGTGAAGGGCGTATTGATCGGCTCCGTGAAAGGGTGAAGGGCCGTTTACTAAAGGGTATTGCGCTTGAACATATACCATTATTAATGCAACTTACAAAGGGGAGAAAACAGAATGATGCAGAGCAAACGCTTTAAGAATGGCAGCCTTATGCTGCTTGCTATGGTATTAGTGCTCACGATCGTCGCAGGCTGCTCCGGTTCAAATTCATCGAACAAGGAAACGAATGATGTGGAACAGGGCAGCAACACAAGCACCAAGGGATCACAAAAATTCAATCTTTGGCTGGGCTGGTCGGCGACGGTTAACAACGATAGTCTCGTCCAAAAATATTGGAAAGAGACGCAGCCAGGCATCGAGGTTGAGCTGGAGGCGACTCAGGGTGACGCGGTAACCGCGCTTAACCTAAAGCTGAACACAGGCGGCTTTGAAGATGCAGCCGTATTCGGCCGCAGCGAAATCGTGAAAGCAGCGATGATCCGCTCCAATAAAGTGCTGTCTGTCGAGCAATATTTTGATATGCCTGATCAATACCCTAATCTTGCTAAGATTCCCAAAGTATATTTGGATCAAATGAAGGATGCTGATGGACATATTTGGTCAATTCCGACCTGGTTCGATCAAAATCCAGATAATCCGTGGCCGGGCTGGGCTTCACAATCATGGCTTGTCCGTACGGACGTGTTAGAGAAAGCCGGAATGACCACTGCGGATTTGGCTACAATTGAAGGGGTAGAAGCATTTCTGAAAAAAGCAGCTGAGCAGAAAGATGAGTCAGGCAAGCCATTGCTTCCGCTTAGCTTCTTAATGGACCCTAATGACACGGCTAGCTGGAACGATGAAAATGCGGTTTTGAGCACGTTTGGCGTAACGACGGGAGGCGGCATTATCCCGGCAGAGAAGAAGGGGGATGATATTGTTCTCCTATATGATGACCCGCAGTACAAAGCAGCTTACCAATGGATGAACAAGATGTATCGTTCCAATCTCGTGGATCCAGAGGTCGTAACCGATAAAAAAGAACGCTACAAAGAGAAAAACAAAGCCGGACGCGTAGCGATGAATGTAGGGACCTTCTTTAACGTAGACGCTACGCTTTGGGAGCAGCTGGACGGGCCGACTGAGCCAGGCTGGTTTTATCAAGTCGTTCCATTCCCTAAAGTAGATGGCGTAGAGAAGCTTGGAGCGAACACCGTCATCAATCCATATCCAGGCTATGACGTCTATATTAGCAAAAATTCAAAAAACCTAGAGGCGGTTTTGAAGTTCCTCGACTACACGCTTGATCCGCAAGCGGAGCAGCAGCATGTCATTAACGAAGGACCGGCAGGTAAGTACTGGGGATGGATTGACCAGCCGCTGGGTCTATGGAAATATATTGATGCAGAGTATGAAAAAGCCCGTAATTCCGGTGAGCCTGCTCAAAAAGCTAAAGTAACGCCGGAGCTGTACATGATCTCGTCCTACAATAACGACTGGTACCCGTGGTGGAACTATGGGCAAAGTGATAAGGCCGGAAGCAAAAAAACGGCAGAATTTACAGCAGCGGTAGGACAGATGGGCGCTGTGCGCAGCAGCCAAACCTATGATTTGGTTAAAGCGAAGGCAGGCGGCCTGCTAGAGAAATATTTGCCTGAGCTCGAAAACATCCGTAAGGAGTATAGAGCGAAATTCATCATGTCCACAAGCGACGAGCAGTTTGAAGCAACCTGGAAGGCGTTCAGCGATGCGCTCGAGAAACGCGGACACTGGACTGAGGTCAAGCAAGAATGGCAGGAGCAATATGAAGCGTTGTTGAAAGAGCAAGGCTAGCTGTAAAAGCTGACGGAGCAACCCCTTTAGGGAGGTTGCTCCCTTTTCCATTGTTACGAATACGATTACACTATGGAAAGGAGGGATACGATGCAATTACGCCGCAGCCTTGAACGAATAGTGATCAGGTTCACCCGAAAAATGAACCTGCGAGGAAAAATACTCATTCTTTATGGAGCTATTATTTTTGTTCCTACGATTTTTCTAGGAATTGGCGCAGGCTATCTTGCGCTTGAAAGCTTTAGAGCGAATTATTTGGTTACGATTAATGAGGCGATGCGCCAAACGGTCCAAAATATAGAATTCCGTAAGCAAAGCTACGATGTGCTCGCCACGCGAACGGCTACGGACGGGGAGCTTATCTCGCGATTAAGCCGTGATTATTCAAATATGTTCGAGCAGCTGAATACAGTCGAGTATGTGGATCGCTCATTCGTATTCACGAGTAAATATTTGCCGGGCATCGACGATTTTCGGATTTATCACACGAATCCAATGCTTGTGCAGGACGGGCGTTTGCTTTGGAAGCCGGAAGGGCGCATATTGCAGCCGGACTTTACTGAAACGGATTGGTTCGAGAAAGCAAGCGCTGCCCCCAGCTCATTAATATGGAGCAACGTTAACAAGGATAAGCTTGTAATCTCTCATAAAATTATGAGTCCTGCCGGCGATTTGCAGGGCATTATTTATTTACTGCTAGACTATAAAACGGTTTTTGGAAATCTGTTTAACGAGCCGTTCAGCGGTGCGGGAGAATTATCGATTATTGACGATAACGGCACGATCATCGTTTCCTCCGATCCGGGGAAAATCGGTTTAAAGCTAAAGTCCACAACGTTAAACGATCACTGGGAAGAAGCTGGCTTATCCAACGGCGCAATGGTTGACGGCAATTTGCTCATGGTAAGGCCCATTGATTCAAATTGGCATGTTGCCGCGTTGATCCAAATGGATCAGCTTGAGAGTCAGTCTAAGATGATTTTATACGGCATCATCGCCGTTATTTTCCTGTTTCTGCTTTGTTCGACTTTTTTAATTATGACGGTGCTGAAAAATGTCGTATGGCGTATTCGCAAGCTTGGCACACGTATGTATGATGTCAGTCAGGGCCAATTCGATGTCAGTATCCGCAATACCGATAAAGATGAGCTTGGCGATCTGGAAATATTGTTTAATTCGATGTCCGGCCGCCTAGGCATGCTCGTTGAAGATATCACCCAAGCGAAGCTCAAGGAACGCGAGCAATCGTTCAAAGCGCTGCAAGCACAAATCAACCCGCATTTTATTTACAACTCATTAAGTCTGCTGAGATGGCGAGCGCTGGACCTTCAAGACGAAACGCAGCTGCGTACGATTGATGCCTTAACTGCTTTCTACCGATTGGCGTTGGACAATAAAATTAATGTAACGCAAATTAAGGGTGAGCTTGATCATGTAAGAGCTTATTTGGACATTCAAGAGATGCGTTATCCTGGCAGGGTAAGCATCGAGTGGCATATTGATCAGGAGCTGCTGGAGCTTTACACGATTAAGCTGCTATTGCAGCCCATTGTGGAAAACTGTTATTTGCATGGCAACATTACAGGAAAGAAAGACGCAGTCATCCGGATTTCGGCGCAGCTGGAACTAAATAACGTTCGATTCGAGGTGTTCGATAATGGCGTGGGCATCCCAAGCCATATGCTGGAGCAAATCCGATTAGGAAAGCAGGCGGGTAACGGCAATGGATTCGGCACGGCCAATATACGTGAGCGGCTCCAGCTTTATTTTGAAAACAAGCATGAATTTACCGTAGACAGCAAAGAAAATGAATGGACGGCGGTAACGATTATTATACCTGCATGCGTCCATGTGCCGCAGATCAGGAAGGTGGTGTGATGTTGCTAAAAGCGTTGATCGTAGATGATGAGCCTACCCATATTCAGGGGCTGGTGCGCTATATCAAGTGGAAGGAACTTGGTTATGATATGCCTTTCACCGCAGAGTCCGGTCAGGAAGCGCTCGAAATATTGCGGAATGCTCCTATTGATGTGCTTATATCGGATGTTTCTATGCCCGTGATGACGGGGATAGAGCTTGTCGCCAAGGGTAAAGCCATCCGTCCGCAGCTTCAAGTGCTCATGATTAGCGGCTACAACGAATTCGAATTCGTGCAGGAAGCGATGAACGTCGGAGCGCAAGCCTATGTGTTAAAGCCGATTAAAGTGGAAGAGGTCGAGAGTAAGCTGACGGGCTTTCGGAAGACATTGACTAAGCTGAAGCAAATCGAGGATCAGGCGCAGGAGCTTCAAGAGAAAGTGTCCGGCAGCTTGGATATCGTCAGAGAGCGATTTGTGGCGGATGTCATTGGAGAAGCAGGCATCAATCCTGACATGTTGAATTCATGGGGACGCTTGCTTGAGTTTCCTGCCAGCAATCAAGAAATTGGGTTAATCGTCTTCGGTTATGATCAATTCCATTCTTCGGGACAGGGCGCAAGGGAGAGAGTCGTGATCGGAACTGGCTTTTTGCGAGTGGTTCATATCGGTTTATTCGATTATCGTCATGTCTATGTCGCTAAGACCGGCACCGACGAAATTGTTGCCCTGCACATTAATTTGAGTCCTATTGAACGAGCCTCGATCGAAAAACAGCTTGTCTTTATCCAAAACGTAATGCAGGAGCAATATGGTTCAACGGTTACGATTGGCAATAGCAGGATATGTACGACATGGGAAGAGGTCCCGTCACTGTACAAGGAAGTGAAATTCATGATGGCAAGATCCCGCTTAATGGAAGGCGGGCAAATCTTGCATTACGATCGACTGGATGAATCGGATTTCCAGCAGTTTCGTCTGCGAGAAGAGATTATACCCGAAATTATACAGCTGACGGAGGCTGCCACAGATGGACGTAAGGTGATTGACTACGTTAACAATGTGTTCGATATGCTTCTGTCGCAGCCTTCTATGCTGTTTACGTATATTCAAGCTTTTGGCATGGCGCTGCTCAGCGAACTGGCTCGCAAGCAGAAATGGAACAAAGAGCTGGGCGGGCAAATGAATTTGGAGATGTGGCAAAAGCTTATCGATTGCAGGAGCGAGGCGCAAATTCGGGAAGTTGTGCTCGATTACGTTCAACGCTATATGGTCATTGAAACAAAGGGCGAAGCAAGCCAAAGGCATAATCTGATTGGCAAGGTTACGGAATATCTGGAGGCACATTTCCCAGAACATATTACGGTGAAGCAAATTGCTGAAATTCATCATCTGAATGCGAGTTACTTAAGTGTGCTGTTCAAAAAAGAAATGGGCAAAACGATCTCGGATTTTCTTCAGGAAACGCGGATGAACAAAGCGAAGGAGCTGCTTCGCAATCCTAGCATTAAGGTATATGAGGTGTCAGAGCAGGTCGGGTTTCAGACCTCTGCTTACTTTGCTTATTTGTTCAAGAAGACGACGGGCTATACGCCGCAAGAATATAGAGATTACCATTAAGGCATGGGTATGCCAAGAGCTGGGGGCATTGAACGAAATGATAATAGAATCAATAGCGGGAACGTGGAGATTTGGCCTAGATGCTGCGAAGCAAGGCATCGAGAATCAATATTATAAAGGTCTGATGCAAGATGAAATTCAGTTGCCTGGAACGACCGCCGAAAATAAAAAAGGCGAATATAATACGGCAAGGGAAGTTGCCCATCTTACCGAAACGTACCCGTTAACCGGATATGCTTGGTATCAGCGAGATATTGAAATAAAGGAAGAATGGGCAGGCAAGCCTATTCGGTTGTATTTGGAGCGAACAAGAGTAACGCAGGTTTGGATCGGCGAGGAATGGAAGGGCATGCAGGACAGCGTTAGCGCGCCTCATGTCTATGAATTCGGATCAATGGCACCGGGAACTTATACGTTAACGGTACTGGTCGATAATAGCGGCTTGCCGATAAAGGGCGGGCATATGACATCGCCCGATACGCAAACGAACTGGAACGGGCTGCTGGGCAGAATCGAAATTCAGGTAGTGGAATTGATCCGTTTGGAGCGTATACATGCTTTTCCCGATGTTGCGAATAAGTCGGTTCGTTTCGCTTTTCAAGTGCTTAACGATACTTCGAGTAGCGCCAATGTGAGCATTTCATTCGAGATGGCGGATGCTGCGGGGACGGCATATTCAGCATCTAGCTTTACAGAGAGGACGCTGCATATCTCTTCAGAGCCAGGCTGCCATACGGTTGAATGGGATTACGAAATAGGCGAGGGTGCTGCGCTGTGGGATGAATTCACTCCTGTTATTTATCGCATGCAATTAAGATTGGAGGCTGCTGCCGGGCAAGTGATTTATCGGGGTGAGCAATCCGTAAGCTTCGGCATGCGTCAATTCGGCACGGAGGGAACGCAGTTTACGAATAATGGGCGAAAAGTATTTTTACGTGGGAAACATGATGCTTTGGCGTTTCCGCTAACGGGATATTCGCCGATGACCGTGGAAGAATGGGTTAAGGTGTTGTCTGTGGCGAAATCTTATGGCATTAATCATTACCGTTTCCATACCTGTTGTCCTCCGGAAGCGGGTTTTGCAGCTGCGGACATGCTCGGCGTTTATTTCGAACCGGAGCTGCCGTATTGGGGAACCTTCCACGATCCTGAGGATGAGGAATACGATGAAGCCAAAGCTGACTATTTGCGCAAGGAGGGCTTGCGCATTTTGGAGGCTTACGGCAATCATCCGTCCTTCGCCTTGTTCACGCTCGGCAACGAATTGCATGGAAGCCGCAAAGCGATGCTGGCTCTGCTGAAGGAGTATCGGGAACGAGACAGCAGACGCTTATACGCCGAGGGAGCGAACAATTATTTCTGGGCGCCGTCCTTCTCGGAAGAATCGGATTTCTGGGTGACGATGCGAACGGGACATGGCGGCTCAATGGTACGAGCTTCATTCTCCCATGCGGATTTGCCGCTTGGACATGTGCAGGCAAGCTATCCATCAACGCTCACGGACTATAGGGATAATCTGCCGGACATCCAAGCGCCTATCGTTAGCCATGAAATTGGTCAATTTCAATCGTTTCCTAATTTTGGCGAGATCGAAAAATATGTCGGTGTCCTTCAAGCGCGTAATTTTGAAGTTTTTCGTGAACGGCTTCAAAATGCGGGAATGGGTGATCAAGCCGATGATTTCTTCCGGGCATCAGGACAGCTTGCGGTGAGATGCTACCGCGAAGAAATTGAAGCGGCTTTGCGTACACCGGGCTTCGGCGGCTTTCAACTGCTCGATCTGCAGGATTTTCCTGGACAAGGGACGGCATTGGTCGGTGTGCTGGATGCATTTATGGATTCGAAAGGGTTTATCGAGCCGGAGCAATGGCGTGAGTTCTGCTCGGACATCGTATTGCTTGCTCGTTTTCCTCGATATACGTACACCGAGGATGAGACCTTCGAAGCGGATTTGGAAATGGCGAATTACGGTGCAAACGAGCTTGCGGACGTTCAGCTGGAGTGGTCGCTTAAGCAAGGTGAACAGCTAATCGAGAATGGCGTGACAGTGGCGACGGATGTCGGTCAAGGCGCTTTGGCGTCTATGGGAAAACTTCAAATCAAGTTGTCCAAAGTAAAAGCGCCAGCTAAGCTTGCGCTGGAGCTGAAATGGGTGGGAAGCAAGGTAGTGAATCATTACGCAATATGGGTATACCCGTCCGAGGTTGATACGGATTCAAACCATGGCGTCCATGTACGTCGAAGGCTTGATCAGGAGGTGCGCGATTTACTTGAAGACGGCGGACGCGTGCTGTTGATTGCCGATCAGGAGCAGCTATCTTCCCATATCGACGGAGCTTTTGCCTCGGATTTCTGGTGTTATCCTATGTTTAGGTCCATCTGCGAAGGAAACCATGCAGCGCCTGCACCAGGCACGCTGGGTATTTTATGTGATGAGCAGCATCCCGCATTTAAGGCGTTTCCGACCGAGTTTCATAGTAATTGGCAATGGTGGGCGATTCTGATGAACTCACACTCACTCCTATTGGATGATTGGCCGGCGGCGTTCCGTCCCATCGTACAGGTCATCGACAACTTTGAGCGGAACCATAAGCTGGGCTTGATCGTCGAAGCTAAGGTAGGCAGTGGAAGTTTGCTCGTATGCGCAAGCGATCTCATTGGACAGCAAGATAAGCCAGAAGCTAGGCAGCTTCTACATAGTCTGCTGCGTTATGCAGCCTCAGCGGAGTTCATGCCGACTGAAGAGCTAAGCTTCGAGCAGATCCGCAGCGTTTTAGATCCGAATGCGGCGGCCGACCGGCAGTCGCATCGCGGCCAAGCTGTTGTTAATCCTTCCTATCCGAAATAGATTTAAGTGGTTTAGTCCCCCCTGCTTGATGGATTGCTCCATCCCGTTATTCTGCAGCTATCTTATACAATATAGCTATAAGACGGAAGGAGATGGAAGCATGCAAAGAAATCGTATCGGTGCCTATTTTTTCAGCTTTCCCAGTTTTTTTCTAACCATGGCCCTTGGCGTATATCCGGTGTTTTGGGCGCTTCGATATATGTTTTATGATTATCAGGGCTATGGAACGCCTAAATTTATTGGTCTCGAGAACTTTGCTAGAGTTGCACGGGACACCGAGTTCTGGCAATCTGTGGCGAATACTTTCATATACGCGGGAGGGAAATTGATTATAACTCTTCCGTTGTCACTCATTCTGGCTGTTATATTAAACCGCAAGCTGCGTGGCCGTCATGCCTTCCGGGCAATATTTTTCCTGCCGACGATCTTCAGCGCTTCGGTTATGTCCATCGTGTTTTATATTGTCTTTAACTCTTACAACGGTATTATCAACCAATATCTCCTAAAGCTGAATATCGTATCCGGGCCAGTCGATTGGCTTGGTGCTTCTAATGCCATGCTGACGATTATTATCATTGCCGTGTGGGGAGCTGTAGGAAACTATATGCTGCTCTTTATCGCAGGTCTGCAAAGCATCCCAGAGGATGTATACGAAGCCGCTTCGCTAGATGGCGTCAATTCAGCTCAACGGCTATGGTATATTACGATTCCGATGCTGGGGCCTGTGCTTCAGATGATCATCATGCTTGCGATTACGACCTCCCTTAAAGGCTATGAGAGCATTATGGTCTTGACCGAAGGTGGACCTTTCGGAAAAACGGAAGTCATGTATCTCTACTTGTACAAGTTGTTTTTCCCGCTGACCACGACAGGTACCTCCGTACAAAATATTGGTTACGGCAGCGCGGTCGGTTTCACGACAGCCGTCATCGTCGGTTTGGTCACTTGGCTTTACTTCTGGATGTCGAAAAAGCTGAACAACGTTTATTAAGGGGGAAGAAACATGACTATTCGTAAAATACTGATTCGAATGCCAGTCTGGATTTTGTTAATGATTACGGCGGGACTGATGCTGTTTCCGATCGTAATAGCGATGCTCGGCTCTTTCAAAACCAATTTGGAGCTGACGACGGGAGCTACGGTGTTTCCCCTCAAGTGGCAATTCCAGAACTACTTGGATGCTTGGAATAAAGCTGATTTTTCCGGCTTCACGTTCAATAGCTTATATGTAGCCGTATTCGTTACGGTAGGGACGCTGCTCGTAGCGGCTATGGCTGCGTATGCAGTCGATCGTGTCGCTTTTAGGGGGAAGAAGCTGTTTATTTTTCTTCAATCGTTCACGTTGTTCATTTCAATCGGAGCCGTGGTGTTGAAGCCGCAGTTTAATCTTATGGTGTCCATCGGTTTGCAGAAATCGTTATGGGGTGTCATAATCATTTTAATTAGTGCTCATGCTACCGCTTTCTTCATGATCATTGGCTTTTTTCGAGGCATACCGAAGGATTTGGACGAAGCAGCGCTTATCGATGGCTGCAATTTTTATTCAACCTTTTGGAGAATTATTTTACCGCTTCTCAGGCCCGCACTAGCTGTCGTGGCACTGTTTACCTTCCGAAATGCTTGGAATGAATACATCCTGCCGCTTGTATTCTCGCTGTCGCGTCCTGATTTGCAGACGCTGCCTGTGGGCCTTGCGAATTTGAGATACGGGGCAGGGGCAGCTGTGGAAAATCAATTGATGCTCGCAGGTGCATGTCTCTCTATTCTTCCTTTGCTGATCGTATACATTTTTGCCAACCGCTCCTTCATGCAGGTAACCATGGGCTCGGTTAAGGGCTAATTATTCCATATATTGAGGCGATGGACAACATGAAACATTTATTCAGAAAGATGTCGCTAAAAAGACGGATTTGGGTTTCTTTTGTTTTGCTCACCGTCGTTTGTATATCAGTCACGGGAACTTATGTTTCCGTGTTTTTTTCTCGTGAAATGAAAACACAGGCAACCAAGACGAGCCAGGATACCTTGAACAAAACGGCACAGGTGTTTGATGAGCGTCTGCGAAATATCGTCGTATCTGTCTCAACGCTCATGATGAGCGAGCCGTTCCAGTATACGATGCGTGATGTTCAGGCAAATAACAGCAGTGATTATTATAACCGGCTTTCCCAGCTGCAAACCCCCTTTGCGCAAATGATGCTTACCGAGCAGTCGATTGATTCTGTGCTCGTGCATACGCCTATAGGGGATTTTTATCCAACGGAGAGCAAGCGAAACATGAGTATTGATTTTGACGATACCTTCATCCAAACGATGATCCTGAATGCACAGAAGCAGTGGGCCACGCTCTGGGTAAGCGGGCATGCTGATGAGCTGTTCAGCAGAGGCAATACGGTGATCTCTTTAGTCATTAAGCCTTTATTCGAAATGCAGCTGCCAGGCGTTTATGTAGTTGTTAATATTCGGGAAGATTATTTGGAGGAGCTTATACAGGCTCATTTGCAGGAGGGCAGCCTCAGACAGCTTGTCGTTGATCGGAGCAGCCAGCAGGCTGTATTTTCCTCCGAGGCGAGTTTGCTAAACGATAACAGCCGACTTTACGAGCCGATTGTGGACAGCAGCAGGGGCCATTTTGAATATATAACGGAAAGAAACAATCCATTTCTGGTTAACTATGTAGCGCTCGGTATGAACCCCGACTGGGTTCTCATCGGTTACCAATCCAAATCCGAGCTACTGGAGCCCGTCCGGCATATGCGCTGGACTATACTCACGATTATGGGTGTTTGTGTCGTATTGGCTCTAGTTATGTCCAGCATGCTGTCGGAGCTTCTGCTTAAGCCGCTGTCCAAGCTTCGGAACTTGATGTTCAAGGTCGAGCAGAATCAGCTTGACGTTCGTTTCGAGAGTGTTTTTGAAGATGAAATCAGTCAGGTTGGCCACAAGTTTAACCGGATGCTGGAGCAGATCGGTGAACTGATTGAGGAGGTCAAGGTATCCGAGCAGGCTAAGCGTAAATCGGAAATCAAGGCTCTGCAGGCACAAATCGATCCGCATTTCTTGTATAACACATTAAATACAATTTATTGGAAAAGCGAGATGGAGGAGCATCAGGATGTCAGTGGCATGATTGTTTCATTGTCGCTTCTGTTCCGGCTCGGTCTTAATAATGGCAAGGAAATCACGACACTGCGGCAGGAGCTTGAGCATGTTTCGCAATATTTGAAGCTGCAGGCCATGTGTTATCCCGATTTGTTTGCCTATGAAATACCAGTAGTAGACGAAAAACTTCTGGATATCCCGGTGCTGAAAATCATATTGCAGCCGCTCGTGGAAAATTCGATTTTGCATGGCTTTCAGGAGCTTCCGCACCTTGGTGTCGTTCGAATTGAGGCGGCTGCCGCGGAGGGTATGCTGATACTCACGGTGACGGATAACGGAAGTGGAATGGATGCGGCACTAGTAGAAAAGATGCTGAACGGCGCTGACACGAAACGTATAAGCTATGCACTCTCCAATGTCGGAACCAGATTATCGCTGTATTACGGGTATAAGGCTTCGATGAAGCTCGAAAGTGAGCCAGGCGTAAAAACGTCAGTTAAGCTAATCATGCCTATTCAAGAGGTGATCAACGAATGAACGGGATAACGATGTGCATCATCGATGATGTGAAAGCTGTTATAGAAGGCATTATAAAAAAAATTCAATGGTCGGAGTACGGCATAGAAATTGTAGGAACGGCCATGAACGGCAAGGATGGACTGCAGCTCATCAAGGACAAGCACCCGGATATCGTGATGACGGATATCCGCATGCCGATGCAAAGCGGAATCGATATGGTTCGCAAGCTGAGAGAGGTCGGGGAGCAAGGACCGCAAGTTATATTTTTCAGTGGCTATTCCGACTTTACTTACGCGCAGGAATCGGTCCGGCTCGGTGCTTTCGATTATTTGGTCAAGCCCTTTACCACCGAGCAGGTGGTGGATGTGGTACTGCGCGCCAAAGCCAAAATTGAGACGCAAAGGCTGGAGCAGTTGGATCGTCTCGCTCTTGAAAGAAAGGTAAGGGAAAGTCTGCCGTATTTACGCCAAGAGTACTTCCGTCTGTTAATCCGTCATGATGAGCTGCCTGAACGGGCATATGAGAAATGGGATTTTCTCGGTATCGATATGGGAACCTGCGGTTTTGTGGCAATGGCTGTACAAATTGACGGCTTAATGAACGAACGTACGCCATTGCCTGTACGCGAGGTAGAGCTTACCCGGTTTGCGGTTCAGAACGTTATGGAGGAAACAATTAAGAAGAAAGCCAAAGGGATCGTGTTTCGCGAGCATTTGGGCCAGTTTGTCGTGCTGCTGAACCCGGAGAAGGGAGTAGATGTACTTGCACTTGCAGAAGATTGCAAGCATCATGTGAACCTTTACGCAAAACGTGATATTTCGATCGGTGTTGGAGGCTGGGTGGAAGGCATTGGGGAGATTGCCCTATCCTATGAACAGGCCAAAACAGCGCTCAGCTATCAATTTTATTCTGGAAGTGGTTGTATTATTTCTTACCGTGATATTGAGCGGCAGGATCATATTACGCCTCAGTATTCCGCTGACAAGGAGACGGAGCTGCTATATTGTCTGCGTTCAGGCAACCGGGAAGGAACAGAGAGGCTGCTTGCTAGTATAGCTGAGGAATGCCTGCGCTATCCGGCTCCGCCTGATCCTGAAGTGATGACTAACTTATTTTACGGGCTGGCGTTCTCCATGTATCGTGTCATTGCCGAGAAAGCGGACACGAAGCAGCGCATATGGCTGGATGATCGGTTGAGCGCGATGAAGAAGGGGCGCTATCTCTCGACAGAAGAGCTGATTAGAGATGTGAGAGAGCTAGGGTTAACCGGAAGCGAATGGGGCCAGAAGCGCCAGAAAAATGACGTGGGCCAACTGATCCACCAAGCAATGAACTATGTGAGCGGTCGTCTGGGCAGTGATTTGACGGTACAGGAATGCGCCAACGTGGTCCACTTAAGCCCCAGTTATTTCTCGATTTTATTTAAGAAGGAAATAGGCATGACGTTTATACAGTACGTAACAACTGCACGAATGGAACGGGCTAAAGAGCTGCTGCTGGAAGGCATGCAGGTGCAGGACATCACCTTTGAGCTTGGCTATCGGGATCGGCCATACTTTAGCGAGCTGTTCAAGAAGCATACAGGACTGACTCCGACGGAATTCCGCAGCAAATACGAAAGTACGGAGAACAAAGGCGAATTAGAGTGATTTTCCCCTCCTAGGATTGTGTTTTTGTCCTTCATGGCAAGAAGCGCTTAGGTGCTACAATGAGGGCAGCAAGGTGAACCGGACGAGTTAGTGCGGAAGGAACACTGTTTGCCAAACAAAGGGGAGGTAAGACAGATGAAGAAAAGTTCAGTAAAAAAGAGTACACTTTCGGTCTGTTACTTGCTAGTTATGGCTTTTATGCTGGCAGCATGCTCGACGAATAATGGGGCGAACAAAAATTCGGAAGCTGCCGAAGGCAGCGGCGAAACTGCCAAGACGAAAATTGCATATTGGACGATAGACCGCCATGATATGGATTATATGCAGCAGCAGGTAGATACCTATAACGCGACAAACACGGATAATATTGAAGTGGAAATGAAAGTCATGGCGGATAATTATAATCAAGCGGTAGAAGTTGCTTTTGCAAGTAATCAGGCACCTGACATTTTTCGAAGCGGTGACTTTCAAACGTATGTGAACAAAGGCTACTATGCCCAGCTTGACACGCTGCTTAGTGATGAGTTTCTTGCTAAATTTGACGGACTGCTGGTAGATGACATTTACACCAAGGATGGCCATGTCTACACGCTTCCGAATACCGGCCAATTTTGGCGTTTGCTTTATAATGTGGATTTATTTGAGAAGGCAGGCTACACAGAGCCCCCGAAGACGCTTGATGAAATGGTCGCGATAGCCAAGAAAATATCGGAAATGGGCAAATCGGAAGGCGTGTATGGCTTTGCAAGTAATTTTAAAAGTGGTTCCGGATTTACCCGTCCAGGCTTTGCATCCGGCTCATTAGGTTCAGAGTCCAGCCATGAGGGCTTTAACTTTCAAACAGGGCAATTCGACTTTGGCATGTTTAGCGACATTACGGAGGCGCTGCGCCAAATCAAAATTGACGGCAGTATGATTCCTGGTGCGGAATCGCTTGATATTGATCCACTGCGCGCACAATTTGCACAGGGGAAAATTGGGATGTATGTGAATCATTCCAGCGAGCCAGCGGTGTATACTTCACAGTTTCCGACGACAATTCGTTGGGCATCAACGCTTGTGCCTACAAAGGATGGTCAAATTAACGGCGTTACCTGGGTCAATGCAGGCGGCTATATCGGAATTAGCACCAAATCGACCAAGCAAGAAGCAGCTGTGAAGTTTCTAGAATATTTGTATACCGTCGAGCTTCGTTCGGAATATCAAGAGAAGGGTCTTGGCCTCTCGGTTCTGCCTTATGTCAATGAGGTGGCAGGCAAGCCTGAGCTGGCAGGGATAGAAGGTTTCCTTCCAACTGAATATGATGGTATTTATCCGGCAACGCCAATTTCGATCACTGAAACGAAGCTGGAAGGCAAGAAATTCACCGATGTCTTTATCGAGTATATTTTGACGGGCAATCAGGAGCTTGGCACTGCGATTGAGGATTTGAACGCCAGATATGGCAAGGCGCTCGAAGCAGCTCGTAAAGAAGGACTCACGAATGTACAGGCGAATCCCTCATTCAGTGCCAAGAGCCTTCAGGGCTCCCTAGGCGAATAGGTATTTAACTGAAGGAGACTGCCTGCCCAGGCAGTCTCTGTTTTATAAGCTGAGGAGGATGAGCTAGGATGGACCATTTATTCTTTCATGCTGAGCAAAGGAGCGAGTGGGGAGAGCAGTTTAAGCGGCTTTTTCCCAATAAAGCGTTGGAAGCGATTGCTGATGCAGACCGTTGGTGCGAAGGCAACCGTTTGGTTTGGAAAAACAGCGAAATCGACTTAGGTGATCCTGTGAACTGGCTTTATAATCCGACAGGAGACAAGGAATTTACGTGGGGAATCAATCGGTTCAAGCATCTGCGTTGTTTGGGTATTGCCTATGCCTGTACCGGCGATGAGAAATATGCAGCCAAAGCTTTAGAGCATATCACGGGATGGATAGATACCCAGCCATGTCCGCGCAATTTGCCGGAGGAGGAGCTGACGTACTTTCAGAGACCTGGTCCTTGGCGGCTGCTGGAGACGGGACTAAGGCTCCGTCAATGGGTATATGCCTATCATTTTTTCCAGGGATCAGATAGCTGGAGCGGTGATCGGGAGCAGCAGTTTTATGAGTCGGTGAAGGAGCATGCTTGGTTCCTTACTACCTATACGGCCAGTATAGAAATCAATCATTCGATTATGCATATGATCGGTTTGCTCAGCGCCGGGTTAACTTTCGTGTCTTGGGAGGAAAGTGAGAGCCTTCGTGCCAAAGCGATCGAGAGGCTAGAGGATTGCATACGCGTACAGGTTCTACCTGATGGGGTCCATTCGGAGCTTACCCCACACTATCATATGGTGTCGCTTGAGTTATTTGTCGATTGTGCAGTTATGCTAAAAAAGCGTGGGCTCTCGTTCTCGGCTGAATATGAACGTATATTGGCAGGAATGATGAAATTTGCGAGCTGCATGACGAGACAAGACGGCACGATGGCACCGTTCGCGGATTCCTATGCGAGCCAGCCGCCCGATCTTAATGCGGCCGCTCTTTATTATGATGATCCGGGCTGGGTGCTTGCCGAGCAGCTGCATGAGCAATTTTGGACGGTAGGCCCTGAGAGGATTGACGGACTGCTTGAGAAGGCTGTACAAAACGAGCCACCAGAAATCCTAAATAATAGAAATCTTCCTTTTGCTTTTCCGGAAGCTGGGTATTATGGTCTGGGCAATGAAGAACAGAAGCTGATTTTTGATGCTGCCGCATTAGGCGGACCGCATGGTCATGCAGATGCGCTTTCCTTTGAATGGTGCGCATTTGGCGAAGCCTTGTTTGTTGATCCTGGAACGTACACGTATATGGAAACACCTTGGCGCCGCTATTTTAAAAGCACATCTGCCCATAACACTGTACTTGTAGATGGGCAGGACCAAACGCCTTACTTGCGAACGCAAAGGTGGGGAGTGCCTGAAGCAGAGGTTTCCTTCCTAGCTTGGGAGCCGGAGAGGCAAATGATTTGCGCGGAGCATGATGGCTACGCGGAGCGCGGCATTAGGCATAGGCGCGCGGTATGGTTTTTGAACAGCGGAGAATGGGTGATCTATGACCGCCTGACGGGAGAAGGAGAACATACCTTCCAGCATCGGCTGCATACCAGGCTATTGGAGTGGCAAGTGGAGAAGCTGCAAACGGATGAGAGCGCTCAATATTTTGCCAAAGGCAGCGGCCTAGCAGATGGAACATCACCGCTCGGGTGCGAAATGCTGATCTTTGGTCCGGAAACGATGGAGCTGAATGTGGAGGACAGCTGGGAATCCGTTCATCCGATGACGATGCAGCCTCTGAAGGTGATTCAGAATCTGTTGACGTCGAGGAAAGGCGCTTGGTTTATTACTGTGCTGAAGCCATGCCGCGGAAGCGATGAATTAATGCCTGGGGAGTGGAGTGTCGGTAGCGGTACAGGCAGCATGCCCGTTCTAAGCTTGACACGATCGGAAGAAGTAATTGATTTTCATATGCCAGTATAACCAAAAACGGAGGTGGCGGATGTGGAGGGCTTCAACGGATTTATTTCTCATTATCTGATCTCAGGACCGCAATTGACTGATTTTATCGCCAATCGTTCCGACAAAAACCAGATTCGTTATGAGCAATATATGAGATCAATCGTTGCCGAGCGGAATAAGCAGGCACCTTCTGGTCCGATCCGAATAGGTGATCGGAGCGAGCTAGGAATTCCATGGGAGTATTATTATCCGCGCAGCGGCTTCGTGAATATTAGTCAGTTTTCGGTGACACCGAAAAAAGTGGAGCTGTTAGCAGCAACTGGTCTTGTGGTGAAAGAAGATATCGAGGTACAGGCCGTTCTTTGGACCTACACTGCTGTGGATGTCTGGCTGGACGATCAAAAGGTTTGTTCGGTTGAGGAGCCGGTGTACAAGCCGATTATGAAGAAGGAAATTAAGCTGGTTCTCAAAAAAGGCTACAATGCTTTGTACATTCGTATGCAGAACTTGGCAGTCCGGGACACCAGAAATATATTCGGCATTCAACTATTGGAGAAGTGGGAAGACATTGAAACGGAGCTTCCGGACGCCGAGCACGCAAAGCCGTTTCTCGCGCTAGATCAGTGGTTATCCGGGATTAAAATGATCGGAAATCGTATGATCCTTCCGGAGAATCCTCCTTGCCGTGTCTACCTGACTTATGGTGATGAGAGTAACGAGAAGCAGTGCGCTGACGTAAGCGACAAACGCTTTGTGGAAGTGAAGGAAGAAGAGCTCATGGCTGTTGTTTATGGAGAAATTCAGCATAAAAGGTTGGTTCGCAAGATTGAATTGCTGCAAAATAACAAGCCTGTTTATCGTAACGTCGCCACTCTCGATGAAATAAGAAAGACCATGTTTAATGAGCTCGCCGCTGTGGGTGCAGGCCTGACGTTCCAGCCGCTGCGCTTTGGTTTGTTCCATGTGCTGGCACGCTGGCAGCTGGACAAGATCGGCCTACATGATGAAGAACATATTAGTCAGGCCATTGAACAGATTGAGAGAAGAGAAGACTGTTCGGACTTTTTTCTGGCCGGTCTGCTCCGTCTGATGCAGTTCCACTCCTTGCCGGCTCCTTTGGCCTATCGAGCAGAGCAAGCTATACTGAACTATCGGTACTGGATGACGGAAAGTGGTTCTGACGGGATGTGCTTTTGGAGTGAAAATCACGCGCTGATGTTCTACATATGCGCATATATGGCAGGCAAACAATATCCAAATCAGATTTTTCCAAGGTCAGGACGTACTGGCGAAGAAGCTAGCTTGGTTGCAAAGGACAGGATTCAGCAATGGCTGGGGGATATTGAAGAATACGGCTTTGAGGAGTTTCTGAGCGCCGATTATATGTGTGTGACGTTGGGGGCTTTATTGAATGTGGTTGATTACATGGAAGAGGAGGAATCCGGCAGGGCTGCACGGTTGATTGATTCGATGCTGCGATCGTTCGCTTGCCATACATTCCGCGGCTCCATCATTGCCCCGCAGGCGAGGATTTACCGTTCAGTTATTCTTCCGTTTACTCAATCTGCTCAGTCCTTGATCAGTCTGCTGAATATACAGGCTCCGATGGGCAATAGCGAATGGATGGTTTTTCTAATGAACAGCAAGTACCAGCTGCCTTATTCATTGGTGGATTTGATGAACGAGCCATTGGAGATGGAATATCAGACCGGAAATGCTTGGGTAAAGCTCAAAAAACAGAAGGATTACATGCTCACCTCCGTACAGTCGCCGAGGCTGGATGAGCACCCTGTTTACTGGGAAAATATTAGCTTTGACGATTCTGCCGACATTGAATCCAATGACTATATCAAGTCCTTTAACGAGCGATTCCACGGCACCTCTCGCTTTGAACCGGGGGTTTATGGCTATCAGCAGCATTTGTGGTATGCAGCGCTTGATAATGATACAGTTGTGTTCACTAACCATCCTGGTGAGATGACGGATGATGGGGGCATGCGGCCGGGATATTGGTATGGCAATGGGATTTTGCCAGCTATTAAACAGCAGGGCAATCTGCTCGGGGCCATATATGACATTGGTGAAGACCATCCGATTGCTTTTACCCATTTATTTTTTCCAACCTGCAAATTCGATGTGGTTTCACAGGAAGGGTCATGGTTGTTCGGTCAAAAGGATGGAGGATACGTAGCTATATGGAGCAGCGATGAGATGGTGCCTCATAACGATCGTCTGTTTGAGTGCGAATACCGGGTATATGGCAACCAAACGGCCTATTTATGCCAAGTCGGCTCTAGAGAGGAATTTGGAAGCCTGAACGATTTTATTTACTATTGCAAGCAGCTGTTTCCTGTATTTGATCTGCCCGAGCTGAAGCTTTCTACTTCGAGCGGTTATGAATTGATCTTTGATCGTTGCGAGAACCAAACGCAATATGTCTAGCCTTACTGAAATTAAACATAAATGATGGTTGAATAAAAGAGAAAAGTAAAGGAGAGGAGAATACCGCAATGAGCAGATTAAACGTATGGGAAAATGCCGAGCCGGGAGTCAAACGAAAAATTTTCACGCCAGGCCAGACGATCATGATGATGGAGGTGCATTTTGAGGAGGGGGCGGAAGGCTATTTGCATAGCCATGTGCACGAACAGTTTTCTTATTGTCTGGAGGGCAAGCTGGAATTCTCAGTAAATGGTGAGAAAATCGTGGTTTCAGCGGGAGAAACGATTTATATACCGAGTCTTGCTGAGCATGGCTGCCGTGCTCTTCGGAAGAGCAAGCTGCTGGATACCTTTACTCCGCTAAGGCAGGACTTAATCAAATAGTATCGCGCTAAGCCGAACGAAATACAGGATACAATCCTGTTATCGATCGGTTTTTTTTCTTATGAGAATGAATAATAAAGCACATTAAGTAAAAACTATCGGTAAGTCCATAAAAAATGAAACCAAAGTTGTCCACGACCCGTATCATCTTTTATTAGGCGCATGAAGCGCCGCAATTGAATAGTTAATTAACCCAAACGCAAATGGGGAGTAGCTGTCACATAAAAGTCGTCATTCCGAGAACGAAAGTTCTCCGGCTTTATGGGCATTGCCGATAATGGCATTGTTAGCGAGACCTTTGCCTAACGAGGCAAAGGTCTCTTGGCGTTTGGGAGTTAGCTGACAAGCCCATCATTATATTTTAGGAGGATGTCAAATGGATATTGGTTTGTTAATGGAGTATGGCTGGGTATTGCTCGTATTGATTGCGCTGGAGGGACTGCTTGCAGCCGACAATGCGCTTGTACTGGCGATTATGGTCAAGCATTTGCCTCCAGTAGAGCGTAAGAAGGCATTGTTCTATGGCTTGGCAGGCGCGTTTGTTTTCCGTTTTGGCTCACTGTTCGCGATTTCGTTTTTGGTGGATGTTTGGCAGGTGCAAGCCATCGGAGCACTCTATCTTCTGTTCATTGCGCTCAACCACATATTCCGTAAGCTGATCGTCAAGAAGGGCGAAGATTCCGCAGCTAAGAGTTCGGGCAAAGAACCAAAGAAAAGCGGTTTCTGGATGACGGTGTTGAAGGTTGAAATAGCGGATATCGCTTTCGCAATCGACTCTATTCTAGCAGCAGTTGCGCTCGCTGTCGCTTTGCCGGCAACAACATTGCCGAAAATTGGAGGTATGGATGGCGGTCACTTTATCGTTATTTTCCTAGGTGGATTTATCGGTCTGGTCATCATGCGTTTTGCAGCGAATATGTTTGTGAAGCTGCTGGAGAGCAGACCTGCACTGGAAGTTGCCGCTTTCTTCATCGTCGGCTGGGTCGGCGTCAAGCTGGCGGTCCATACGCTGGCGCATCCAGCGCTGCACGTAATCCCGCATGATTTTGCGGAATCAACAGGCTGGAAAGTGACGTTCTACGTAGTGCTCGTGCTTATCGCCGTAATCGGTTGGTTCGTGTCAGGCGGCAAGGAGAAGGAATCGCAGGCGTCAAATGCTGCTTAAAATATCATGATAATTCCATTTGAGGCTGCCTGCGGGCAGCCTTATTTTTTGTTGCAGAAATCTACTTGACATATGCAATTTGATTTATGTAGAATAGCCTTATCAGAAACCCGCGTAACTAAAACCCGCGATTTAAAAATTCACTTATTTCGAACTCCCTGAGGTGCAGCAATCTATGGTCACGAAAGCTGATGTAGCTAAAAGAGCTGGTGTTTCTACGGCAACGGTTTCACATGTGCTCAACAACTCTAAGTATGTAAGTCCCCAGCTCATGCAAAGAGTACAAGAGGCAGTTGAAGCTCTTAACTACAGGCCTAACATCATTGCTAGGAGTCTCGCAACCAAGAAATCCAAACATGTAGGAATTCTAGTTAACGACATTACAAATCCGTATTATGCAGAAATCGCCCATGGGATGGAAGAAGTCGCTCATAAGAATGGCTATTTACTCTCATTCTTTTTTTCTGAAGGAAATAGCGAGGAACAATTCAGAAGCATTTTGCAAAGAAGTCTCGATGGCTTATTTTTTGTTACGGTTAATGTTCCCTTTTCTGATAGTCAGATCAGGACGCTTTGTGATACAGGGGTTGCCATTGTCAATGGCTCGGATACGTTCGGCTCACATATATGGTTTGACTATACCTCTGCGCTTGAGAGTGCGATCCGATATCTTTATGACTTAGGACATAGAAGAATAGGCTACCTTAGCGGTCAAAATGCGAACTTTAATTCTTTAGGTGAGCAAAGACTTCAAATCTATCAGAAGGCACTGCTTAAGCAGGGGCTTGATTTTGATGAGCAATTGGTTGTGTATGGCAGATATCCTTATCATACGACTTGTGAGGCTGGCTATAATGCGATGGATAGGCTGCTTTCTCGCAATGTACGTCCAACCGCTGTATTAACAACGAATGACCTTATGGCATTTGGTGCTTTCAAGGCTATTAAGGAGGCACAGCTTACTATTCCGGGGGACATTTCCGTGATCGGTTGTGACGATATTTTCTTGGCTGAATACATTACGCCAGGCTTAACTACATTAAGGGTTCCGAAGAAAGAAATGGGAAGACAAGCGATGCAGTTGATTTTAAGTGAATTGAATGCAGGAGAAAACTCAGCTATCAAGCTTAGCGCAAGCCTTGTCATACGAGAATCGACGGGCTCAGCCCCGCGTATTTAAGAAATCATACGAAAACCCTCCATTCAGCCTACGCAACCTAAACTCATTCACTGCTGAAATTCAAACAACTGATGTTTAAACTAGATTATGGAGGGATAGGAAACAAAAAAGAAAGTTATTTGTGTATCAGTAACGCGCGTAACTGCGCTTAACTGTATAGTATGATCAGATTGAAAGGAGGCTGAATAATAATAAACCTTATTCATAATTGGGCAAGGCACGTAAACCATTTTCGAATGATAAAGGGAGGATTGTACTAGAAATGAACAAACGAAAAAAGCTTATTTCCATTATTGTAACCGCTTCCTTTTTGCTGCAGCTGTTGATCCCACTGCAAGCATTTGCGGGAGCCAAGGAACCAGGGCTTGCAGCCAAAAATTCTTTTACTGGCAGCGCCATCTATCCAGAGCAAGTGATTAATGATTTCAATACAGTGGAACAGGGTGCCTCCTGGTTACCCGGGATGAATGCCAAAAAAGTAAGCATGGTTACGACGCTTGCCAATGGTCCCGGAGCTCCGTTTGAAGGAGTAGGAGCACTGGAGGTAGAACCGACGGGGGTGAAAGCCTACACATGGAGAAGCACATATCAGAATTATCAAACGCCTTTAGATCTCTCGAGTTCAGATTTCCTTGCGGTGGCGGCAAATATTTGGGGCTGGAAGCTGGATGACTTTTTTCTTAAAGTGACACTTACCAGCGGTACAGAAACGTTTGAGGGAGTCTCTCCGATCACCGGGAATAAATGGACGACTATTTATTTTGATATCCATAACTGGGCATACAAAAACAGCATTGATAAAATAGAATTTTCTTATATGAAAAACTATGACCTTGAAGATATGTCCCCAGGAGATGCTGGATATGATAGCTGGACTGGAAGGCTGCAGCTCGATTATCTGGTTGCAACTAAGGTTGCTAATTTAGATTTCAATGCCGCAGGAAGCACGGAAGGGTTCTCGGCAGTTGGAGGAACGCTTGATGTATCTAATCATGCACTCCAATATGTGATAACTGATCCGGCCAATACGTATATTGAATCATCAAGCCTGATGCTGGATACCTCCAAACGGAATACAGTCAGCCTTCGTATGAAAAATAATACTGGGGCATCGAAATTGAAAATTTCGTGGATTACTGATCAAGATCAAAGCTGGAACGAAGAGAAGTCCATGCCGTTTGATGTGGAAGATGCTTCCGACTTCACTACCTTTGATTTTGGAATCGTCAATGATTCATGGGCGAATAAAATTGATAAAATTCGGATTTTACCAATAGGTGCCGCAGCGAGTAAGGTGCTTGAGATCGATAAGATCGATTTTTCATTGAAAAATCTAGATGTATATCACTATCAAGGCAAGGTTGACAGCTCCACAATTAGCAATGATCCTACGAAGATTGCAATTAGCGGTATCGTGAATGCAGATTATTTGAGCAATAATGAAGGAGCAGAAGTGCTAGCGTATGAATTGCCGTTATATGCGAACGAAAAGACGGTCAACTACGCTGAAATGACACCGCTTGCAAGCAGTGCTGCTGTGGAAAGCTTTAGTCTGACATTTGATACCGTTCATAATGGTCTCAGCCGCATCTACTCCAAATTGGTCGTTGTTTTGAAAAATAGCAGCGATGAATACGTATTGGCGGATAAGCCTAGATACGTCACCAACCCAGAAGCTCTTGCAACGAATACAGAGGAATATACACCTACCAAGAGCATTAAAGGGCTGCAGGTTCAGATTCCTTCCGATGCCGAACGCTTAGGCGTGCAGCACGGTGCGATTAATATCGACTATGACTCGATGCTTACTCTATCTAATCGTGGCGCCTCCTCTATACCATATGTATATGAAGGAAAAACTTATTATTTTATAAAAAACAGAGTTAACGATCTGGATAGCCAGATCAAAGCGATGACAGATAACGGGATGGCAGTGTCGGCAATCCTCATCGCATATCGAACTAGAATGAATGATGCTGACTCTCCTAATAAGTACATTATCCATCCTGATAGTACAGCAGATGGTACAGTATTCGCACCGAATCTTACCAATGAAGCAGGCGTGGGCTACTACGGCGCGATCACTAGCTTCATTGCAGAGCGCTATTCCAGACCGGATAAGCTTTATGGAAGTGTAATGGGCTATATCGTTGGGAACGAAGTAGGCCAGAATAAGGTTTGGAACAACATGGGTCCTAAATTGCTTGATGAATATGTCAAACAATATGAACGGACTGTGCGCCTGACTTACAACATTGTAAAAAGCAAAATTGAAAATTCCAGAGTATACATCTCATTGGATCATTTCTGGAATGCAGGTGAATCACCAGATTCAGAGTGGCTGTATGACAATAAAGCCATTGTGGACAGCTTGAACAAATTGGCTAAGGAAGGCGGAAACTATGCATGGAATGTTGCCTTCCATCCGTACCCAGAGGATCTGTTCAACCCAAGAACCTGGGCAGATACAACGGCAACGAACAGCTTTGATACACACCGAATTACATTCAAGAACCTGCAAGTGCTTACCGATTATTTGCAGCAGAGCAGCATAACCTTTGAAGGGGAACAGCGGCGTGTAATCCTCTCAGAGCAGGGCTTCCATAGTGGGCAAAACACACTAGCAGATCAAAATCTTCAAGCAGCGGCGTATGCATATGCCTATTATAAAGTGAAATCTTTACCTGGAATTGACGCTTTTATTATGCATCGGCATGTAGATCATGCGCAAGAAGGCGGTCTGAATCTGGGATTGTGGACCAATCTGAAGGGCCAAATTAATGCGGCTGGCGAGGAAAAGGTTCTCTATGATGTTTTCAAGAAGATCGATACCGTAGACTCTCTTGCTGTAACTGAATTTGCTAAGAGTATCATTGGCGTGGAGAACTGGAATGATGCTCTTCCCGGATTTGATCCTTCACAGCTGGAGACAAGGCCTACTCCGGTACAGCTTCCTATGGGGCTTGTTTCCGAATTAAATGGAGAGATATCGATTAGCAATTTCGATAAAGACACGATTGGCTGGTCGGCAACAGACAGCGTTACTAGCGTTGCTCTGGATACGATCGATAAGGCGGCAGGAGCAAGCAGCTTGAAGGCTCCAGTTACAGGGCCGCAGCTTAAGGACCTTAAAGGTGTAACAAAAACATTTGATACACCGCAGGATTTCACTGAAACTCCTATTATTAAAGCTTCCGTCAAGGCTAGTGGGATTAGCGCAGGAGAAAAAGCAGAATTTATGATTCGTGTATACAGCAGCCAGGATCAGATCAGCGAAGGCTCTATTATCGTTGAAGCAGGAGCATGGAATGATGCGGCGCTGGATTTAACCGGATGGGAAGGCATTGACAATGTAGAGCGTATCAAAGTATGGGCGCGACCACTTAAAACAACTGTTTGGTCGACTGGTGCTCTTCAGGTCGACGAAGTATCGAGGGCAGCTTTTGCACCTCTTACAAGCTTGACAGTCACGCTGGATCGCAATGAAGTAGTCAAGGTGGGGGATTCTTTAACGCTTCGTATTACTAATAATGGTAATGCGAGCTATTCAGGAACAGTGGATTTAGTCGGAGTGAATGGTATAACGCTGGATAAAAGCAGTGCTGATGTTACTATAGCTTCCGGACAACAGGTCAGTATTGCGGCAGTAATTACAGGTATAAACATTCCAAATAATAAACGTGGTGAACTACAGGTTACAATCGAAGGAAAGGACTATGTCTTTGTCCTAACAGATTCATCCTGGTCGGACTATGTAGAGGATAATGGAACTTTAGTCTTTGGTGATTTTGAAGATGCCTATTTGGATGGCTGGTATGCGGGCAGTGAAACGAGTTCAGTAGCTTCTGTGGTTGATGACTCTGAGCATCATCTTTATCCTAAAGCAGCAAAACATGGCGTGTATATGCTGGAAGCAGCCAAGTCAGCAAAGGTTGCTACCACGGAGAGCAAAGTGGTGAAAACCTTTAAGGCATCTGTAAATCTATCCAGCTATAACAAAATTAATTTTGAGTTATACGGTTGGGGCGGCGTTTCTTCAGCTTACCTTGCCAAGATTAGACTAGTAGCGGAAGACGGCACATTCTTCAATTATGAGAAACAAGTTGATTCAAATGTATGGAATAGTATATCGGTAGATATTTCTAGCTTTGATAAAAGGAACCAAGTAAAGAGTATCGAAATTTCTTACAGAGGGAAAGATACTGCGGTTTATACAGGACCATGGGGAGGCTTCTTCTATATAGACCATGTAAGAACAGGTTTGACCAATTACACGGTGCAATTTAATACGAATGGCGCCGCAGCGGCCGTAAGCAATCAGACAGTCGAGCACCAGGGTAAAGCAGCAGCCCCGTATACGCCGATTAAAGAAGGTTATCGCTTCGATGGCTGGTATACCGACAATGTTGCATTTGAACAACCGTTTGACTTTGCAAATACACCTATTACAGGGAATATTACTCTTTATGCAAAGTGGTCTAAGGAGGCAGATCTTGCTTTAACGGTCGTATCTGTGAGCGGCAGCGTATATGGAAATCAGCCAAACTACAGCTATGGGGATACCGTGCGTGTTAACGCCTTGCCTAATGAGGGCTACCGGTTTGTGAGCTGGAGTGACCATTCATCCGGAAGGGTATTAAGCACAAATCTATCTTATAGCTTTATCATTACGAGTAATACCAGCTTAATTGCTAACTATGCGAAAGTAGAATCAGATCTATTCGTCGTCCAATTTGTTAGTGAGAGCGGACAAATTCTCTCGGTTCAACAAGTACAGCGAGGGGAAAGTGCTACCGCACCAATGAACCCTTCGAAGCCGGATAGCCAATTCATTGGCTGGAATGCAAGCTTTACTAATGTACAATCGGATCTAATTTTGAGACCGGTGTACTCGGAGAGAGAGAGAACCTATACCCTGACTGTGGAAGGCGGCATCATTCCGAGCGGTATTACCGAGTATTCCTTTGATTCAAAAGTAACGATCGAGGCGAATGCACCAGCGGTGAATGAGCAGTTCTCCCATTGGCTGATGAATGGCGGAATTGTAAGCTACACCGAAACGTATTCCTTCTATATCACAGGCAATACGACCATAACTGCTGTCTATTCAGAGGTTCCGGTAGTAAGGCTGCCGGTCGTTGCGATCTCACATGACGTCATTGTGAATCCTGACACGCTGAAGATGTCTTTTATCGGTCAAATCAATGTAACACCAGGCTTCGCGTTAGTGGAAGCAGGTCTTGTTCTCAAAAAATCGTCGACGGTGCTTTCAGAATTAAACTTTGGCACGGAAGGGGTCATTCGGGCGAAATCAAGCTCCCAGACCTCGAGCGGACAATATATGATGAACAAAACCGGGGTGAATTCGGGTGAAACCTGGTATGCAAGTGCTTATTTGGTATACAAGGACAGCACAGGCCATATGACGACTATTTATAGTGATGTTGCTTCTGGGACGATGCCTTAAGGGATAGGAAGCCATATCTTCATCCGAATCTGATGGAATAGGAATAGAAGGGAGGTGTAGGCGATGAAAAAGGTTTACGAGAAGCCGGAGATTGAAATTGAAGAGTATGAGCTCACCAGCATCTGCTTTCTGTCTGGCGGGCTGGGAGACGGGGAAGATATTTAGGCGTTCATGCTGAAGAATAGATGAGCTTTTGTTATCAGGTAAACGCAGGGAAGCTGGGACAACCGACTTCCCTGCGTTTTCTACCCGAAAATCATTTTGAACTAATAGGTGGGACAGTGATGAACAAAGCAACCATTGCAGATCTCCATGTAGAATATGAAATGATAGATACTGCTTTTTTTGAAAGACGACTTTCTGCTTATAAGGATGAATTCTTTGCAGATCGAGACCTGTTGTTGACAACTACAGCGTACGATAATATCCAAGAACCACAGGGCGATATCATGGAGACCGTCAACGCTACGACTATCGTTCGTATGAATGATAACCGATTGTGCAGATATTTGCGCGAGAAGGAAACGGGCAGGATTGCCATGGCAACCTATTACAACCAGGACTACTCCGAGGTTGAGGTTAGTTTGTGGCGAGGAAGAAAGCATGCTGCTTTTTCAATGACTGATTTTGAATATATGTATAGCGGATTTGCTTTTAGTGACCGATTAATGGTACTTGGCGGAGCGGTGCTTCACGGGTCAGCCATTGCGATAGACAATAGCGGAATTGTATTCTCGGCAAACAGCGGGATTGGAAAGTCTACCCATACGAGCTTATGGAAAGAACGCTTCGGAGATAAAGTAGCTATCATTAACGACGATAAGCCGGCGATTCGCTTCTACGACGGAATTCCATATATTTGTGGAACACCATGGAGCGGGAAGACCGACTTGAACACGAATATTAAGGTTCCCCTGAAGGCTATTGTATTTATTCAGCGGGCAACCATAAATAGAATAGAACGATTGAATATAAGAGACAGTATTTTTTGCTTAACCGGACAAATGGAGAGGCCTTATTATGATATCGGGCTGGGCATACAGACACTTGACCGGATTGAAAAGCTAGTTGCGAATGTACCTGTATACCGATTGCACTGCAGCATTAGTCAGGAAGCCGTTGAGATTGTGTATGAGGAAATTATAGCGAATAGGGGGATCCTTGCATGAAAATGGTAGAGGGCTTCAGTCTGAGAACAATTGCAGGCACGAATGTGGTTGTACCAGTTGGTAAAGCAAATATCAGCTTCAAGGGAATGATTACTTTGAATGACAGCGGGGTTTTTATGTGGAAGCAGCTTCAATCAGACATAAACGATTCAGAGCTGCTGCAGGCGATGCTTGAAGAATACGATATTGATGATCAGACAGCAAAGGCTGATATTCGAGAGTTTTTGGATACATTAACCCGTGCTGGTTTATTGGAGTAGCTATCTTCTATGAAAAAAACGCGGGTAAAACTCAACTCGGAGGGGCTCTTCGCTATGCTAGTACCAATGCTCGAAGACAACCTTGATGTGCTCATCCCGGTTTCCGGAAACAGTATGTATCCTCTATGGAAGCATAATAGAGATAGTGTCGTTGTGACAAGCTGTAATCCATATGCGTTAAAAAAAGGGGATATTCCCTTGTATCGACGAGCGTCGGGACAAGTAGTTATGCATCGAATCATCCGAGTAAATCAGGACGGATATGATATGTGCGGAGATATCGAGACACAGATTGAATACAATTTGCCCAAAGACAATATTATTGCGGTAGTTAAGTGTTTCACTCGCAAAGGGCAGGATTATAGCTGCACTCATTTTGGATATAAGATGTATTCTTTCCTGTGGATACGGCTTCGTCCGCTTCGCCGATTTTTTCTGAAGGGATATCGCGAGTGGATGAAGAGAATGCCCGCTGAGTGAATGATTTCGAAACCAATAGAAGCGTGAGGGGTTCTTAACTATGGATGATTCAACTAACTATTTTTTATCTTTATTAGGTTCGTTTATTCATGAGAGAGAACCTCTCGAGCGAGCTAATATCGATTGGGAGCAGATATATAGGCTGGGAAGCATTCACTCTGTCAGCGGTATCATGTATCTAATGGCGAGTAAACAGGGAGCGCATGGGCCAGATGAGCAGCTGCGCAAGAGGATGAAGCAGGATTTTGCTTCTACACTCATCAGAGCGGCTGAGCAAGAGAATGAAGTAAATAAGGTCATCGAGCAGCTCCGTCACGATAAGATTGTCCATGTGTTAATTAAAGGTTATGGCATAAAAGGCTGTTATCCGGTCGAAGAGATGAGGACAATGGGAGATATTGATATTTTGATCAAGCCTGAGGACAGGGAGAAATCCCATTTGCTTCTTAAGGCGATGGGCTTTCATGCCGATCATACGATCGGTGATGTGTGGAACTATTCCAAGGGGGATGTTCATCTAGAAATCCACACCCGTCTTTTCGATCATAATATTAATCACAAATATGACTATATCACTTATTTTTCCCGTGCGTGGGATCATGTGGTGTTGAAACCAGGTGAGTATACCGGGGCGTTCTCGGCTGAATATCATCTGTTATATTTATTTGTGCATATGGCAAAGCATTGTTATGGTACAGGCTGCGGAGTTCGTATGGTTATGGACATCGCAATATATGTGGCCCATTACGATACTGTGCTTGATTGGAGTTATATTGATCAGGAGCTAGAGAAGCTTCAATTAAGCTTATTTGCTCAAAATATATGGATTCTGTGCCAGAAGTGGTTTGAAGTAAATTCGCCGCTGATTTTTCCTGTGATGGAAGAAGATTATGATGAGGGAATCAGTGAGTATATTTTATCTGCTGGAACTTTCGGCATCAGTGAACGGAACTCCTTAATCCATGGTATGCGCAAAGTATACACGGAAAGAAAAGGAGCCAAGGAAATCGTTGCGCTCAGACTTTTTCTTCCAATGTGCTTTCCAAGCTATAACGTTTTATGCGAAATCCCAGAGTATTCCATGTTGAAAAACAGACCATTGCTGCTGCCGGCAGCCTGGATATATCGGATAGGACGCATTTTGTTTTTGAAGGGCAAGCGCACATGGAGAATGCTGATGAATATTGTCAAAGGGAGTAAGGAATTCGGAGAACAGTATGAGGTTATATCAAAGCTTGGGCTATAAACGATAAAATCCTTGATGTTTCAAGTATTTTTTTGCTATATAGGAAAGCATATCCTTTCGCCATACTTTCTCTATATTTCTCCGGAATGAAACGCGCAGCGCGCCGCCAAAAGGACGGCGACAGCTGTTTCACCTTGCTATATAGTAAACTATGTATTCTTCGAACCTGTTGATAACGATGCTGCGGCAGCAGTCGGAGAGAGGATGCGTCTGCGATTTCCAATCACCCGTAAGGGCGGTGTTGAGGAAAAAGATGATGCGTGTGTTCGTTTGTGTGAAGGATAAGGTGCCTACACAAACATGCCTAGAACAAAGGCGGCAGCATCACGAGCTTTGTCGTGACAGTCAATCATAAGAATGAGTAGTAGTAGGCTATCCTGCACATTTGCAGGGTAGCCTACTCTATTTAATGGTTTAGGGCAGCTATCCTGTACGTAAGCAGGATAGCTGCCAACCATGGAGATCAGATGGCTGGAAATGAGCTGAAATGACGATCTATAATGCGTGAGTGCAGGATAGGTTAGCTAGAGCGTCCCAAAAGCACGAAGATACTGCAATAGTGCAGGATAGCTTCCGCGCTGGGAGTAGGAGAAGGAGTAGGAGAAGTGAGGATTTGAAGAGCGGCATCGAGCGTGGGGAGAGCTGAGGAAAAAGACGATGCGTGTGTTCGTTTGTGTAAAGTATAAGGTGCCTACACAAACATGCCTAGAACAAAGGCGGCAGCATCACGAGCTTTGCCGTGACAGCCAATAAAGTAGACGTTTTAGCGCATTTGCAGCATAGCTGCCAACCATGGAGACAAGACGGCTGGAGATGAGCTGAAACGGCGAGCTATAATGCGTGAGTACAGGATTGTTTTGATAGTACGAATACGCTTCGTCAGCCAGGCTTATAAACTTCAACATACTTGTTGGAATTTGAGTATATTTAGTTGAAAATATTTTAATATAAGTATATTATTAATCTGTAAAGAATACTTTGTTTAACGGAAAAATTAGAATGAACTGATTTTTAAATTCCCTGCTGAGCTGCCGTGCTACGGAGACAGACGATATTTAAATGGAGAGGAAGGGATCGTGATGAACGAGAGAGATGAGCAGTATGCAGTTGATCAATGGGGAGGTATGGACAGTCTAGGGAGGGAGCTGCCTTCTAGGGAAAACACGGGCCCGATACGCAAGGATCGTTATGTCGGTCTATTTTATTTTCTGTGGTTAGGACAGCACGGAACACTCGGTCCCTTTGACAATACGAATATCGTTGCTGAGTGGCCGGAGGCGGTGCATGATTCGGAGCATCCAGCTTGGGGTCCTTTGCAAGCGTTTCATTTTTGGGGAGAGCCATTGTACGGCTATTATCTTAATGATGATGCTTGGGTGCTGCGCAAGCATGTGCAGCTGTTGACGAGCGCCGGTGTTGATTTCCTTATATTTGACACAACAAACACTGATATTTACAAGAAGGTTTATGATGTGTTGTTTCAAATTTTGGATGATGTATATAGGCAGGGCTTTAAGGTGCCTCAATTTGCATTTTACACGAACACGGAATCTGGTCAGACGGTATCAGAAATATTTGAAGATATTTATAAGCCCGGTCGTTATAAGCATTTATGGTTTCATTGGAAGGGAAGGCCGCTCATCATAGGCAATCCTGATGAATGTGACGAGGAGCATCGCCAGTTTTTCACTTTCCGTCTCAACCAATGGCCGAATGAAGAGGCAAAGACGAATGGGTTTCCTTGGATTGAGTTTCAGCGTCCGCAGCGGGTATTTTATAACAATGAGGGTCAGAAAGAGGTCATTAACGTCTCAGTAGCACAGCATCCCAGCATAGCGATGAGTGATACGCCTTTTTACGGGTACGGGGACAATTGGGGCAGAGATTATAGCGAGGCACAGGTAGAGCGGATTGCCGACTCATCGGATGCCATCTATCAAGGGCTAAATATTGCGGAGCAGTGGGCATTTGCCCTTCAGGAAGACCCGCAAATTATTTTTGTCACGGGATGGAATGAATGGATCGCTATGCGGTTTAAGGGGATGCCGGAGCGTCCGGTGTTGTTTGTAGATCAGGCAACGTTAAATTTCAGCCGCGACATTGAGCCGATGAAGGATGGTTATGGCGATCTTTATTATATGCAATTAATTAGTTATATTCGTAAGTTTAAAGGAATGTCGGATCATGATGGAGGGGCAGTTCAGCTGGATGAGCCGCTCATGATAGATGAGGATTTTACGATATGGCATCACATCTCACGTGAATATATTGATTTTGTTGGAGACGAAGAGCCGCGCAATCATCCTGGTTATGGTGAGCTTCATTATCAGAATGATACGGTTAGAAATAGCTTTGTTAAGCTAAAGGCAGCACATACGGATGAAAATCTATATTTCTACGCACAAACAAAGGAACCCATTTCGCCATGTACGGACCGTCATTGGATGATGCTGTTAATTCGAGTTAAAACAGAGAGCGGCCCTGGATGGGAAGGGTACCATTATATCATCAATAGGAGCGTCAAAGATAACTCGATAACATGGTTGGAGCAGAGCACAGGCGACTGGAATTGGGAGCCGGTGGGAGAGCTTCGTTACGCTGTGAGCGGGAATGAATTGCAGATTGAGCTTCCACTGAGCTTTATTGGAATAGATGAAGCGGGCAAGGGGCTATGGCTAGAATTTAAATGGATAGACAATATGCAGAATGATGGAGAAATTATGGATTTCTTTCAATACGGAGATACAGCACCGGAAGGAAGACTGAACTACATATATAAATATGTAGAATAAGGTGCCTGGTCATGAATGGTTCATTTTCTACTTATAACTTGGAGGGGACGATATGGTAAAAGAAAGCTGGAGGGCCAAATGGATCTGGGCACCAGAAGTTGCTCTAGATAACAATGTGTATGTGGAGGCTCGCAAGGCTTTTCTTATTCAGAATTCAGTTGATCACGCCAAGCTGAGAGTCTCTGCTAACCAGTCCTATAAGATTTATATAAATGGCGCTGAGGTAGGGAGAGGGCCTGCACCTGCGGATATGGCCTGGATTTCATATGATACGTATGACGTATCTCATCATTTGCAAGATGGGATGAATGTCATTGCAGTTATTGCTCATAATTTTGGGAATGACAAGATTGTAACCGGTCAGCTGCAGGGGCCGGGGGGAATGATTTGTCAGTTGGATGTGTATGAGACAGATATGCAAAGTGGGAATGGGAGTGAGGTGCGGGTAATTGCAAGCGGTACAGACTGGAGGTGTAGACGTTCGCCGCGGTGGAGACCGGAAGTGAGCCGTCTTCATTACTGGGGCGGATACCGGGAAATCATTGATGTTTCCAAGGAAGATGGCTGGGAGCAAGCCGACTACGACGATTCCTCATGGCCCTATGCTGTATCTGTCGAGGAAGCGGAGCAAACGGGGGGCATATGGCCTCGTTTAATGCCTCGCGAAATTCCTTTTCTAAAGGAGACGCTTGTACAACCGATTGCAATCGTTTCCGCGGAGTCTTATAAAGGAGCTATAAAGGCGCCAGACGCTCCTTTGTCAAAGAAGGAGCGGGAAGGCGCGGAGTTTGTTGTGATGGATGCCTCGGTGCCGGGATCTATTCCGCAAATCACCTATGACTTCGGAGCTGAAATCGTCGGCTATCCAGAGCTGGTGGTGTTTGCAGAGGAGGGTGGTGTCCTTCAGCTATTTTATGGAGAATCGCTGGAGTTAGCGCTGATGGATACTTTCTTGCTGCGCAAGGGAAGCAATATACTTACACCATTTGGAAGACGGGCATTTCGCTATTTGAAGGTAGCTGCAATGGGGACGCCTGTCCCAATTGAAATGAGGAGCCTGCAAGTCAGGTTCGTTCATTATCCTTATGTTAATGGAGGGATTTTCCGCTGCAGCGATGAGCGGCTGAACCGGATTTGGGAGACCGGTCGGTATACGACAATCGTTAACAGCCAAAATCATTTTGAAGATTGTCCATACCGTGAGGGTGCATTATGGATCGCTGATTCGGTTGTTATGGCAAAGGTAGTCTATCAAACCTTTAATGACCCTGCTCTTGTCCGCAAATCATTATTGCAAGCTGCGCGAATTCAGAATGCCGATGGTTCAATACCAGGCACAGGTCCACAGCATAATCCATTTTTGCTGCCAGATTTTTGCGCCCACTGGCTCTTCGGTGTGTGGGAGTATTACAAATATACGAAAGACACAGATTTCCTTATGGAGATATGGCCTTATGTGATTAGACTCACTGGCTGGTTCGCTGATCAGGAGGATGAAGCGGGACTGTTCGCAGATGCGAATCGAGAAGGCTGGTGGTGCTTCATCGATTGGTCGGATGATATTGAACGAAAGGATCGCGTAACAGCAGTTTCTTGCTTCTATTATAAGTTTCTAGTTACCGCAGCCTTAATGGCTAAGGAACTGAGTGAAACAGCGCTGCAAGAGGCTTTTCGGGAAAAGGCGGCTAGGCTGCGCGAATCTATTCGACAATTGCTCCAAGTTCCAGGTACAACTTTATTTGCAGACTGTCTAACTGATGCAGGCTTATCGGCAAGCATAACCGCACAGACGAATTTCGCTGCGGCGTGGTCAGGGATTATGAATGAGGAAGAAGTGAAATCGTTCGTAATGGACTATTATTTGCAGGAGAAATTACCTCGAATCCGGGGGGCTTTCTTCTACCATATCGTATTGGAAACTTTATTCCGTTATGGCTTTACAGATGTAGCGGTTTCGCAGATCCGTGACTATTGGGGTTCAATGCTCGATAGGGGGGCTACGACCTGGTGGGAGACATTTGATCCTTCCCTTCCATTCGTTACGATCCCAAGCCCTTATCTGGGCCACACCCCAACCTACTTGCAGGACGCCATCCCTGTTAGCCTTTGTCACGGCTGGGGGGCATCGCCTACTTATTTATTGAGCAGGGAGCTGCTTGGAGTTGATGTGTCCGAAGCTGGTATTGGAGCAGTTATTTTGCAGCCGTCTTTTGTAGAAGGAGTAGATTGGGCCGAGGGGATCATCCCGACTAAGCACGGTGAGATTAAGGCTGAATGGAAAAAGGATGAAAATGGAAGCGTTAAGTATCGAGCCTCCTTGCCAGCGGGGGTTTCCTGGCAGACATCGGGGCTAGCAGGGATTGCGGTAGTATCGGATAAAGACAGAGTCCATATCACCGGTACGGGTACGCGGCAGGAAGAAGTAAGCATCCACACGTAAAGCTCAGAGTGAAGCCCATGCAATTGTGCATGGGCTTGCTTGATTATTGCAGAAATATCGACAATAAAGTATACTTAACTCAACTTGTTAAGGAGTGATGATTCAGTGGATACGGAAAAAACGGACAAAACTCCGATGTACCAATATATAATGAATGATATTAAACGTAGAATTGCAGCAGGAGAACTTAAACCGAATGATCCTCTTCCTACTCAAATTGAGTTAGCCAAAGAGTATAATACGAGTGAAATTACTTCCAGAAGAGCTCTTTCCGAGCTCGTTCAGGAAGGCTTTGTCAACCGAATTCGCGGAAAAGGCAGCTTCGTTCAAGAAGGCTCTGCATCCGCTGGAACTAAGACTACGCGAGTGATCTACTTTGCGCATCGCAACCATGAAGTGAATTTATTCAATCACCCGTTTTTTACAGATATGTTTGATGGGATTAAACAAGTATGTGAGGAGGAAGGCGTTGCCTTCTACATATGGAATATGGGCGAAAACTATGAGCTTCCTGATGATCCGAATGCGGGCATTATTTTGCTAACCTCGAAGGATGCGTTCGATCTGACACAGCTCACAGTCTGGCGGGAGGAGAATCGGCGCATCGTAACGGTTCACTTTTATTATCCGCATTTAGGCATTCCCTATGTGATCGTGGATAACCTTACTGGAGGGTATTTAGCCACTCAGCATCTGATTTCTCTGAAACACAAGCGCATTGGAGTGATATTGACTGGAAGCTCGATCTTGAATTTGAATCAAGAATTCTCTCTTAGGCTGCAGGGGTATCGTCTGGCTTTGTCACAGCATCAGATTCCGTTTGATTCCGATCTTATTGCTGTCATGGACGGCGATAATGAACGAGTGGAGATGGGAGATGAGGGCTTTAGAAGTTTAATGGCTCTACCGGATCCACCGACTGCAGTCTTTGCTACAAGTGATCATAAGGCAATAGGCGCAATAAATGCAGCGAGAAGTCTTGGTCTCAGAATCCCTGAGGATATTAGTATTATGGGCTTTGACGATGTGAAAATTAGTGAATATTTGTATCCTAGATTGTCTACGATTAACCAGAATACGAGGAAGCTGGGTGAGCGGGCAGCTGAGATTCTCTTGTACGATCTAAAAGATGGCGAGCATAGGCTGGTCAAGGAAGAAATCGTACCAACGCTGGTATTAAGAGACAGCACAGCTCTCGTATCTTCTGCTTATAAAGAGAAATAAGCACATAGTAATAGCATTGCTCCCTTTCACGCGGGAGCTTTTTTTTGGGTGATCATTCAATAACTAGCATAAAGACAGCCATGGAAAAATTATTAGCTGAAAAGTGTTGCAATGAACAAATTATAATAGTATACTTTGTTTTATAAAGTATACGAATTAAAATATTTTATACTTTGTAAAAGTAAGCTTGAATTTTTTTAGAGGAGTGATGGAAGAGGCCTTATTTTTATTGGTTTTTTTGTAAGCGCTTGATTGCTTAAAAACTATGGCAAGGGGAGATTATCATGGTCAAAAGAAAAGGATTGGCAGTTTTTGTAAGCGTTATTATGCTGCTGTCTCTACTGACGGCATGTGCCAAGAACAACCCATCAGAGGGCAATAATGGAAATGCAAATGTGACTAAGACAGATACGCCAGCCACACAAGCGCCAGCAGCTACAGAAGAACCGGCTTCCACTCTGAAAGGTACAATTAATGTTTCATTGTCAGGTGCATCAGCTTCCGTTTGGAATAAGGTTGCTGAGGGCTATATGGGGAAAAATCCAAACGTTACCGTTAAAGTGGATAATAAGCCTGCCGAAGGCTACAAAGAGTGGCTGACAGCGCAGTTTGCAGCAGGTAATCCTGATGTTGATATTGTAAATAATAACGAAGTTGCTGGATTAATGAGTGACGGTAAGTTCGTCAACTACTATCCTTATTTTGATAAAGAAAATCCTTATGCAGGAAAGAGCTGGAAGGATGTTCTCGATCTTAAGGCGATGGGGATTAACTTAGAAGGCGTTAGCTCCGAGGATGTTTTGTACAATCTTAACTTTGAATCCGTACAGATTGTATGGGTATACAATAAAGAGATTTTCGCAAAGGTAGGCATTACAGAGGCTCCTAAAACATTTAATGAGTTGACTGCAGCTTTTGAGAAAGTGAAAGCAGCAGGATATACACCGCTGGCACTAGGTGGAGACTCCAAATCGATGTGGAGTGGTCAAGCTGGCTGGCTGGTTCGTATCTACGCGGACCAATACTTACGTGACTACATTAACGTAAACCGTTCTCAGGAACAGGACTATTCGTACTTACCGGAAGTGGACGATAACTTTACTTATGATTTGACTGATCCGTATAACGATTCGAACAGTAATGTTACGAAGAATGAAATGCGTAACTGGAAAGCGATTAAAGATAAAGAGGGCCCTTATAAAATTGCTGGAAATCCACAGTGGAAAGCTTATTCAGAAAATTTGAAGACACTCTTCAGCTATGTTCCGGACGGATTCTTCGGAGTGAAGGAAGATCAAGCTTATAAGCTGTTCCTAACCGGAAAGGCTGCAACGATGGTAAGTACGCCAGGCTCTTATTGGCAGCTGCCAAAGGATTTCGCGGATGAGTCCGCAACGGAATCGTCAGGCGGCGTGAAGCCGTTCGAGTATGGCTTCTTCAATATGCCTTCGATGGAAGGACCAGAGGTTATGGCTCCTGCCCGTACGATTCAAATTCCTGTTGGCTTCTACGGCATTGTGAATAAAAGTGCTGAACAAAATGAACTGAATATGGACTTTATGATGTATTTGACCAGCCCTGAAGGATACGGTGTATATGTAGAAGCTATTCAAAATAGTACAGACTCCGCACTCTCGGGTTCTCCAGCTATTAAAGATATCGTGCTTCCTACTGAAATGAAAGCAGCATTCGCTGACTTTGAGCCGATCGGAAACACGGAAGGCTATAATAGTGCAGCTAATACTCTGGCTCGTGGACTTTGGGATTATCAGCCATCGGTCCAAGATTGGGTAGGATTAGTACAGCGTTACTTTAGCGGGAAGGTAACTACGGACCAATATTTGGAGCAGCTGCAGGCCAATATTGATAAGTATTTAGAGGCTGCTATGAAAAATGCGAAACGGGAATTGTCCGATTTGGAAAATGTAGAGCGCAGACCACCGGAACGTTGATAATCGGCTCCAATCTGCACAGGCATATGCCTGTGCAGATTGAGTTTTATTATAATCAATGCGGCATAGCTGCGTCATGGACGGAAAGGAAGGGAAGACCATCATGAGAAGAAATATATGGATGTTTTTAGCGCTGATATTGCTGCTAGGGGCTATCCCGCAGGCCGCTTCTGCTAAAGACAGCTGGTCCATCGAAGGAGCAGGGAATATCACCTCGATCTCCGTAGCTCAGGATGGCACCAACTTGGCAATTGGAACCTATGGCAGCAAAGCGTATGTTTATGACATGGAAGGAAATCAACAATTTAGTGCGGAAGCTGGCAATGTGGTTACCGCTGTCCAACTGCTTGCTGACGGAACGCTGCTTTTTTCCTCGGATGATCGTCATTTGTATGCGTACGACAAGGAAGGCGTTCTGCTGTGGGATATGGATTTGAAAAAACAAATTAAGAGTATGTCTGCTTCACAAGATGGTTCGGTGCTTGCTCTAGTTGTCCAACGTAGCAGCGAGCTTCTGCTCATGGACGCCGTTACCGGGCAACAGACGGGCGCAATTCCGATTGGTACAACAATGAAAGCCGTTAAGGTATCCTCTGATGGACAATGGGTTGCCGTCGCCACGAGTGATCAATACACTTTTCTACTGGATGCTGACGGGAAAACTTTTTATAAGTACGGTGCTGGGGACCAAATTCAAGGTGTTTCCGTATCCGATGATGGTGATGTAGCTATCGGCACGAAGTCGAGCGAAGTAGAGTTAATTGATCAAGACGGAAAATTGATGAGAAAGCTCCTGACTAAGGACATCGTTACGGATGTCAGCTTTTCTAAAGACGGTGAAAGTATAGCTGTCTCAGATTTATCCGGTTTTTTCTATATTTTCGATCGTAATGGCAAGAAGCTTTGGGAAAGCAAGGTAAATGGGGAAGGCCGTGAGGTTGAGTTCGATCATGATGGGATGACGCTGTTTGCAGGAACAGGAGACGGCATCATACTCAAACACGATGTAAGCAGTGTGGTTAAAGAAGCAAAGGGCAAGGCGAATAGAAAAATGCTTTTGTGGGCGCTTGGATCGATGGCAGCATTGGCAGGCTTGCTGTTTCTTCTATTCTATATGAAGAAGAAACAACGTCTTGGAATTTTTCGATTGATATGGCAAGCCAAGTGGATTTATCTTGGCCTTGCACCAACATTTATTTTGTTATTTATGTTTCAGTACTATCCAGCATTTTCAGGACTCGTTCATTCCTTCTACGACTGGCAGCCAGGCGGAAGGACAACTTTTATCGGGTTAGCCAACTTCGAACGCATGATCCATGATCCGTACGTAACAAAGGGGCTTGGTAATTTAGGGCTGCTTATCGTAACGGGACTGATTAAAACACTAATTCCTCCGCTCATAGCTGCGGAGTTAATTTATCATTTGCGCAGTAAGAAGCTGCAATATGGTTTCCGGACTGCATTCACCATCTCTATGGTTATTCCTGCTGTTGCGGTTTTATTAATATGGCAAAATTTTTATGATCCTAACGTTGGTTTGTTTAATAATTTCTTGGAATTAATCGGACTTGGCTCATGGGCGCATGGCTGGCTAGGAGATCCGAATACCGCATTGTGGTCACTCATTTTCATTGGGTTTCCATTTATAGGAATACTTCAATTGCTCGTTTTTTATGCAGGCCTGCTGTCGATCTCGGGAGAGCTGATAGAGTCAGCGAAAATAGATGGAGCAACCTTGCCGCGCATTATTCGATCCATTCATCTGCCGCTTCTCGCGGGTCAGTTCAAATTTTTAATTATTTTAGCACTAATTGGCATTATTCAAGACTTTAACGGCATTATGATTGTAACTGGCGGCGGGCCAATGGATTCCACTTACGTTCCCGCATTGCAAATGTACTATGCCGCGACCAAATTTAATGATCTTGGCTATGCTTCAGCGCTCGGTGTAAGCATGTTCGTAGTTGTTCTTGCCATTACTATCGTCAACATGAAATTCATTAAAACGTCGAATGATTAAGGAGGGACACAACGATGAATGCCAGTCAGGAAACAAAATCTGCAGCCGTTGGTTTAGCCAAACGCAAGAAGAGTCAACTATTCAAAGGAAATCCAAAAATTAATCAAGCGATCATTATCGTATTGCTTGGATTGCTCGTTGTCCTGATGCTTGTTCCGATTGTATTCATGCTTGTTAGCTCACTAAAGAGTAATTCGCAAATTTTAGGCAACTTCTGGGGGCTTCCTTCGCCAGCTAGATGGGGGAATTATAACGAAGCTTTTTATACCATTTGGCGTTATATCATCAATACCGTTGTCTATGCAGTTGTCGCGAGCTTTTTCGTTATGGTGCTATCCTCAATATCAGGCTATATATTCGCGAAAAAAGATTTTCCGGGCAAAGAGCTTCTCTTTCTTATGATTCTTGCCATTATGATGATTCCTGGTATTTTGACTCTAATTCCAGCTTATGTGCTCTATGAAAACTTGAGTCTGACCAACACGCCGTGGGTCATTATTATTGCTGCTGCTGCCGGCGGCCAAGTGTTCGGTACGTTTCTCTGCCGCACCTATATGTCTGGACTTCCTAGTGAATTATTTGAAGCAGCACGCATTGATGGAGCAGCAGAGATTCGTGTGTTTTTACAAATCGTAATTCCGCTCTCGCTGCCCATTCTAGCTACCTTGTTTATCATGCAATCCGTAGGTGTCTACAATGATTATATTTGGCCGCTGCTTACGATTCGGGACAGCAGTCTTCAGGTCATAGCGGTAGGGTTAACTATTTTCACGAAGCAGTTCGGAATTACGGATATAGGAACTCAGTTCGCCGCGTATGCAATCTCATCAATACCGCTAATTTTGATCTTCTCCTTCGGCATGAAATATTATATTCAAGGCATGACACAGGGCGCTTTGAAAATGTGAACAACGAAAGGGCGGTACGTTCAATGAACGAAAGACAGCGGATGCTCCCGCAATGGATATGGCATAAGAAACGTGAGAACGAAAGAAAGATCGAGCTGGTTAAAAAATTCGTGATTGAATCCGCTGCGGAGAATATCGAATTTGGAATCGCATTAACAGGTGCTGTTGAGGTGGAGCTGGATGGAAGCAGCCTTGGTGCAATAAAGGAAAGTGCGGCTAACGTATGCGCCTTTCAGCGAATTGTAGAGTTTCCACGAAGGCTGGAGGCTGGTGAGCATATATTACGCCTTCATATCGAATGTAAGAATGCTATGCCAATAGCTCCAATTAGCATTCACCTACAGGGGCGCTTAGTTGGTTGTATCGCCTATTTGAGCTCGGATAATTTCGAGCTGTGCACAGATGATTCCTGGCTGGCTGGCGAAGAGCAGGCAGTCAGTGTCTGCTTGCTTGGCGAGGAGCCATACGGCGATTTGGAGGACGGACCGGAATGGTTCGTAGAGGGTGGATTTAGAGATATAATAGCGTCGCCGTTAAGTCGCGTTGGCTTAATATCAGCCAACGGCGCAGACATTGATATACATAATAACAACGTTCGGATGAGCGGCAAGGGAAAGGGCAGAATATCCATTCCGGAACCGCTGCGCAATGATCTCCATATCTTCTACCATGTGCGAAAACAGACGGAATGGCGAGCTGCAAATATGGAAATTCGCAAGCTGAAGCTAGCGGCTTTGCCTGTTTGCTTGCTAGACCTGCACAAAGAATATAATATGCGCTTTCATCTCAAAAATCTATCAGCTGTACCACTGACCATCATTTGGAACGGAGCGGAGTCCCTTCCGGAGCTGGAGCATTACGAAGGATTAATTACGGAGGTCATCCATCTTGAGGCGGGAGAAACTCGAACAGCCCTTCCCCAAGGACTTCGTTATTTGCGTCTGTATGTGTTAGCGGATGATGAAAGCGCATTTGAATTGGAATGGCGCGGTGAAGAGGTTGGCGTACCTTTAAATCAGGTGGGAACCATTCAGACAGATTCAGTGCTGCTGAAAAATATATTTGATATTTCCATGCATACGAATCGGGTTTGCCATCAAATCGGATTATGGGACGGGATCAAGCGCGACAGGCTGAACTGGACCTATGATTTTTATATGGCGGCTAAAGCGGATTATGTATTGTGGGATGACCTCGCTGTGCTTCGTCGATCGATTGTTGAGCTAGGGAGCGGGACACCTGATGGTTATTGGATGAACGACATTCCCGCCTATACGTTGTGGTGGCTGAATAATATATGGGAGTACTACTTGTACACAGGGGATAAGGAATTTGTTTTATCACTAGAGGATGAAATAATAAGGCACTGTAGGCTAGTAGAGAAAAATATTGACCCGGCGTCTCAACAATTGCTCAATGTATCTGCTACGCTGATTGAATGGGTAGCGATGAAGCCAGAAGAAAGCGTGCTTAATATGCAGGCTCTATTCCGGATGACAGGAGACAATCTTCGTAAACTGAAAAGCTTCATTCCTGAGCTGACAGAGCTAACTAACTGGGGCCATCCGCGGCTTGAAGAGGGAAGCTTCCTATCAGGAGAGCAACTGATTACTAAATTGCTTGGGATCATGTCGGGATATGTCTCAGAGCAAGCGGGAGAGGATTTCCTGAGCTCCTATCAAGTTCAAGACCCGATCACGCCGCTTTCCGCATATTGGCTGGCTGAATGTTATTCGCAGTTTGGTCTTCAGGATAAGGCTTGGGAGGCAGTGTCTCTCGTATGGGGTAAAATGCTCGGGGAAGGCGCTACGACTTGCTGGGAGAGTGTAACTCTTAAGCATGATGGTGACTTTCATGATGCGCTGACGACCTATACGAATTATAACTCTTATCGAATAAGTCTTTGCCATAGCTGGGCGGGTACACCGGTACATTGGATCATGTCGCGAGTGCTTGGCGTTGTGCCGCTTGAGCCGGGCTACCGCAAAATTGCGTTTCGTCCGCAGCGTCTGAATGATATATCGATCTGTGTAGGAAGCATTCCAACACCATTTGGCGCCATTGAGGCTGGCTGGGACGAAGAGAGATCGAGCGAATATATTCTTCGGCTTCCTGATGGCATTACTGTTTAACAGTTAATGCGGGGGGCGGATATGAAACGGCATTCATTTTCCAAGAATATTTAAGCAGTTGCATGGATTGATTTTACAGAATATAAGAGGAATTTAGTTCTCATTCGAGGCTGCCTACAGGTAGCCTCATTTTTTATTTTGGGGGTTTAAACATGGATAAACGACTGTGAGGATTAATTTAAGAAGATTAGCTACCCTATCTGGCATTAAATATCTATCTAAGCAGTTGTTCATCAGAGTGTATACTACTACTAAATAATCGGAAATCAACACGTGTACGATAAAATGATTTTATTGCATACATGTCTATTTGCTTGAAAAGGAGGCGGCAATGGTCATTACGATTAAACATATTGCTGATCTTGCTGGCACTTCGATATCGACCGTATCGCGCGTCATTTCAAATGATTCAAGAATTAGTGAAAAAACACGTTCAAAGGTAAAGAAAATTATTGAACAACAAGGCTATCAACCCAATATGCTAGCAAAAGGCTTAGTATCAAAAATGAGTTATAACATGGGGCTGGTGCTCCCTAATCCGACTGAAAATATGCATTTCAATTCTATTAAAGCTGTACGGGGTGTTCTATCTCAAGCGCAAAATTGGGGTTATCATGTGTTGATTTTGACAGGGAATAGCGAGGAAGAATTGATTCGCTCCATAACCGCCAAATACAAAGGAAGAAGTATGGATGGGCTTATCATTCTTTATTCCAGAGATAGAGACAAGGTGATTTCATATCTAAAATCGGATGAGATTCCCTTTGTCCTCATGGGGAGAAGTGCGGAGCACTCCGATATTTATACCTCCGAATATGATCAATTTAAAGTTGCATGGGATGCTACCCATTTCCTGATTCAGCAGAAACATAGGAATATTGCTATTCTTCATGGTCCTGCCCATGTCCTTATCCATTCGGATCGGCTGCGGGGTTACCAAATGGCTTTGGAAAATGCACAAATTGAACCAAATTCCAGATGGATTAGTCTAAATGAATCGGACACGGAGGATAATATTGTATGGACATGGATGAATGAGCGTGAAAGGCCTACAGCCATTATGGCTCAAGACGATGTAACTGCTTGGAAGGTGATTAAAGCATTGACAAGATTAAAGCTGAGAGTCCCGGAGGATGTTAGCGTGCTTTGTTTTAATCATGATTATATGGGTGACCTTATATCTTCATCTCTGACGGCTGTTGATACGGATTCTTTCCATAATGGATATTCGGCTGCTACAATGCTGCTTCAAATACTGAAGGGAACCGAGATTGAAGCCAGACGCAAGATCTTGCCGCACCGAATCATAGTTAGAAAATCAACAGAGATAAAAGGACAGGTCAAACAATGAATGCGAATGCTGGATAGACGGGGCGATGAAAGCTCATGTGACTTACACATGAGCTTTTTTTACATTTCATGCATGATAGAAATTTAATTTTCAAAAAAATGCAAAAGTTAGATGTTTCGATGAAAAGTAGATAGACAGTTTTCGGTACATCATTTTGTTTTTGCTTAATAATCATCCTTATTCGAAACCAACCTCTAACTTGGAATAATTTCTACAGTGGTATATTAGTGGGGACATACATCAAACGTTTGAAAGGGAGGATATGCCTTAATAATAAAAATGAAAGCGCATTATTAGTTCGGTAATTTGGAAGGAGAGGTTTAGTTGAAAAGGAAATGGAATAAGGTAGTTGCGCAAGTGCTCATTTGTTGTTTGGTAGTCGTTTCATTACAGTGGTTCTCGATTTCAACTCCGGTGAATGCGGAAGGATCGATAGAGGTGCAAGCTGGGACTGCTAATATCCCTGCGGATACATTAAGAGTTCATTATCAGAGGGCAGATAACTCCTTTGATAATATGGGTCTTTGGTTATGGGGAGGGGTTGTGTCGCCTTCAGAAGCGGTAGGTAGTTGGCCATTAGGCGCCACCTCATTTACAGAAGAGCAGAGAACCTCTTATGGCGCGTATGTGGATATTAAATTGAATGATGAGTCCAACAAAGTGTATTTTCTTGTCATTAATAAGGCTACTGGAGTTAAAGAAGCGGATCAAAAGGAAGTAACGCTGTTCACACCGGAAATAAATGAAGTGTGGATTAAAGAAGGCTCAGATGAGGTTTTCTTGTGGGAGCCCGTTAATCTTCCGGAGAACACGATAAGAATTCATTACAAAAAAACAGATCAGAATTATAGCGACTGGGGTCTTTGGCTGTGGGATGATGTAAGAACACCCTCTGAGACGGTAGACAGTTGGCCTACCGGTGCCAGTGCTTTTTCAAACAGTCAGGTAGATCGAAATGGTGCTTATGTTGATATAACATTAAAAGAAAATGCCGAGAAAATCAGCTTTCTCGTCATCAACCGTACCGATGGTACAAAGGACGGCGCAGAGAGATCCTTTGCAATGCTGGACAATTATAATCAATTGTTCATTAAAGAAGGGAGTCCCGCTGTTTACACATCGCCGTATGTCGTAGAGACAGCGGAAAGCAAAGTGAATCATCCTGAATGGTCGAAAGATTCAACCATTTACGAAGTAAACGTGAGACAATATACATCTGAGGGAACCTTTAAAGCATTTGAATCCCACCTTCCCAGGTTAAAGGAATTGGGTGTAGAGATATTGTGGTTTATGCCCATCCATCCTATATCTGAGGAGAAACGTATCGAAACTTTGGGCTCTTATTACGCCGTCGCTGATTTTAAAGCGGTAAATCCTGAATTCGGTACATTGGAGGATTTTAAGGATTTGGTTCAGAAAGCTCACAATATGGGCTTTAAGGTCGTATTGGACTGGGTAGCGAACCATACTGGCTGGGATAACGAGTGGATTAATAATCCAGGCTGGTACAATACAGACGATGAAGGGAATATTGTATCACCGAATGGCTGGTTGGATACCGCAGACTTGAACTATAAGAATGCGGATATGCGAGCTGCGATGCTAGATGCTATGAAATTCTGGGTTACGGAGGCAGATATTGATGGATATCGCGCCGATTACGCAGCTGGAGTACCACAGGATTTTTGGGATACTGCAAGAAAAGAACTTGATGCGATAAAGCCGATGTATATGCTAGCTGAAGATGATACTCAATTCAACTTATTAATGGAAGCGTTTAACTCAAACTACGGCTGGGACCTTTTTTATAACATTATGATTGGTATACCTAGCGGTGATAAAGGAGTTAAAGATATCCAAGCTTATATCGATCGAATGAAGCAATTATACCCAAAAGGCTCTTATGCGATGAATTTCATAACCAATCACGATACGAATTCGTGGGAAGGCACTACTAAAGAAATGTTCGGTGAGTCTGAAAAGGCAATGGCAGCACTTATGTTTACCTTGCCGGGAATGCCATTAATCTATTCAGGACAAGAAGCGGGACTTGATAAGAGACTTCTATTTTTTGAGAAGGATCAAATTGATTGGAATGACCAATCATTGAAGCCATTATACGAGCAATTCATTCGTATGAAGAAAGAGAATCAAGCGCTTTGGAATGGCAGCTTCGGTGGCGAGGTTAAATTTCTTAACTCAACTGATCCGCGTATCTTGGCGTTCGAGAGAGAAATGAACGGCAACAAAGTGATAAGTGTTATAAATTTATCAGCAGAAAATGTAGAAACCGTTATAAATGCGGACGGATCGGCAGGAAGCTTCCACTCCTATTTAGCAAATGCTTCATTTGAGTTTAATCAAGAACAAACCTTTAATCTCGCACCATGGGAATTTAATATTTTTTCCAATGCTGCCATTGAGAACGAAGGCCCTACACCAAGTCCTACACCAGACCCTTCACCTGGTAATACGGGCAATATTTCTGTACCAGGCTTGGGAGAAACAGAGGGTGTTCATACCTTTAATGAAGATGATCTAAAAAAACTAAGCGGCGATAATGTACTAATTGTCAAAAAGGATGCCAAGCAAATTCTGCTTCCAATTCAAGCGGTTGATCTGACAGGAGATAAACCGATTCGTATCCAGTTTAATAAGGTTTCTGTTGAACTCCCTGCTGAAATATTAAAAGCAGCACAAGCAAGTGCCTCGGGGCAGCCAGCAGACAAAACTAAAATTTCATTAAAGGTCGTTCCAGTGGAGCAATCCGAGGCGGAGAACTTGCTAAAGAGCGATAATCTGACCAACACTTCCATTAAAATGAACGGCGTTATGTACGATATTACTTTGTCCATCATGATAGATAATAAAGAAGTGAACCAATTGACCACATTTACAAAGCCCGTTACACTTACGTTTACAGTGGAGGGTCAAGTAAATCGTGATTTATCGGGTGTCTTCTTTATCGAAAATTCTAATCATATCCGATATGTAGGCGGTAATTGGAACAATAGCATGATTTCTGCAAACGTTATGCATTTCAGTAGATATGCAGTCCTTGAAATCGATCAGACCTTTAGCGACGTGAGTGCTGCCAATTGGGCATCACCGGCCATTAAATCTCTCGCTGCCAAACAAATCGTAAATGGGACAACAAAAACGCGGTTTGAGCCCGATAGATCGGTATCGCGTGCAGAGTTTACCGCGATGCTGGTGCGTTCGCTGGGCATTGCTTCGACTGGTTCCCACACATTTAAGGATGTAGGGAAAAACGATTGGTTTGCAGAGGCCGTTACGGCTGCTGCTGAAGCGGGAATCATCACCGGAAGAGGTGAAGGTTCTTTTGAACCGAATAAACCGATAACTAGACAGGAAATGGCCGTCACGCTGATGCGCGCTTATACGTTCCGAAGTGGGGATTCTCAGCAATCTCCTGCAGCAGACCACCAATTCGCAGATCAGGAAAGCATAAGCGTTTGGGCTCAGGATGCTGTGAAGCAGGGAAGTGCTGTAGGGCTTTTTAAAGGGAAAAACGCTAATAAATTCGAACCGCAATCGCTCCTGATACGATCGGAAGCAGCACAAGTCATTTACACGCTTTTGAATAATTAGTGGTTGAAACAATAATCCCATTACCGTAAGGTTAATGGGGTTATTGTTTTTCTATTATTATATATACACAATCCATGATAAAATTTCTAGTGATTAGGGGGAGGGATTGGATGAAGTTAAACTTCGTTTTAGACCGCTATAGACAGTTCACGTTTAAGAATAGAATCATTACTATTTTTACCCTCAGTATCCTCATTCCTTTTGTTTGTCTGGGATTGGTATCTCTCTTTGCGATTAATTCGATACTTGCCAATCAAGTACAAGGCTCCATCCAAAGTAGTTTAAGGCAAGAAATATTAGCGCTGGAGAATACATTAAACAACCTAAACCATGTTTCCCAGCAGCTTGTTTTTGGGAGCACGAACAGATTGCTTGAACAGCTGCAGCATGAGAGCGATCCTTTCGAGCGGCTAAGACTTCGAAACCAGCTGAAGAGTGAACTGAATGTAATCACCTTTTCGAACCCTAATATAGGGTTAACTCTATATTACTTTGAGAATACAAAGGAGTATGATTTTGAAAACTTTTTCGTAAGGGAGCAATTTAACCCGGAACAGCTGCCAGTTATGGAAATCTATCCAGAGGTTGTTTATTTCGGTCCGCATAAAAGCAATAACAGATCCGTTAATCAATTAGTTTTTAGCACAATGCGTAAGGTAGACTTGCCGGAACAAGATGTCTATGTATACATAGAGACAGGCTTTAATGCTGTAAAAAAACTATTTGATACCGAGAGTCCGGAAAATAAATCACGTCGGCTGCTCATTCTCGATAATGAAGGGAAAATAAAATTCAGCCAAGAACAGAATAATTTCCCTTTAGATAGCTTATTCCCATTGAAAGACTCAGTAGAAATGTCTGGCGTATACGGACAATATGTATGGAATAAAGAAACAAGTAATCAAGGCTGGAGCATTGTATCGATATTGCCCAAAGAGGAGTTGAATCGGGAGAAGAACCAATGGTTCTTTCGAATAACGATTTATTTCTTGTTTTTTGAATTGGCTGCAATATTCATTGCTTTATTATTATCGAGGATGGTATACAAGCCGCTCGAGAGATTCAATATGGAAATTAAATCTTTGGTGCAATCCAATTCTAAGGATAATACCGATTTAACCAATATACCCGAATTTGATTATCTGCTTTATAAAATTCGAAAAATGAAGATCAAAATTTGGGATCTGTATGGTGAAATTGAACGGAAAGAAAAGAGGAGAGCGGATTTAGAGGTTGAGAAGCTGTTGTATCAAATTAATCCTCATTTTCTTATGAATACGTTGGACACCGTTCACTGGCTGGCGATGATGAATGGGCAGGAAGAAATCGACAAGCTGGCACTCTCTTTAAATAAACTGCTGCAATATAATCTTGGCAAAATGGGCGAAGAAACGACCATTCGCGGAGAAATAGAAGCGTTAAAAGAATATTTACAGCTTCAGAAAATCAGATATGATTTCCAATTTGATGTGGATATTGATGTGGATGACGACGCGATGCTGCTGCCGATTCCGCGATTTATTCTTCAGCCTTTAGTAGAGAACGCACTTTATCATGGGGTTAGTGATGATGGCTATATTCATGTCGATATACGCTTGAATGATGAGCTTCAAATTACGATTCAAGACAATGGGTCGGGAATGCTGCCGGAGAAAATCGATCAATTGCTGAATGATGACTCCATGGATAGCCAAAAAGTAGGGATGGGAATCGGGATGAAATATGTTAAACGTATATTGGAAGCGAACTATGGGAATCAAGCAACATTTCATATTAAGAGCGAGATTGGAAATGGGACTATTATTTCCTTAAGCTTGCCTGTCTTAAGAGGTGAACAAAAATCATGATCAAAGTGTTGATTGTAGATGATGAAAAAATCGTTCGAAAGGGTTTGGTCAGCTTCATGCCCTGGCAGCAGTTTGGAATGGTTGTGGTAGGAGAGGCCAATAATGGAGAGAACGCCCTGCAATTTATGAAAACCAACAAGGTAGATTTATTGCTTACAGACCTGTCTATGCCAGTCATGTCCGGAATTGAATTAATGAGGGAAGTCAGCAAGAGATATCCGCATATCCAAATCGTTGTGCTGACTCTACATCAGGATTTCGAATATGTACAGGAGGCGCTCCGGCTTGGAGCTATTGATTATATTGCCAAGACGCAATTGGAGAAGGAGCAATTTGAAGACGTATTAAGTAGAATCTCTTCGTTATTCGATAAGAAAAAATCAAAAGAACTCGTGAACCATCGGAATGAAATCAGCCAAGTGGATGAACTGTTTGTTATGTATACCTTGAGCCAACAAAGCGACGACCCCAAATGGGATATTTCCTTGCCCAAGGGGGCCGTTGAAGTTGACATTGGAGTATGGTATTGGACATATCTGCCGCCGGAAGCCTTTACGCCCGGGCCCAACTATGCCCTCATTTGCTTTCGTGATCTTAAGGGGCTGGACCACGAAGCGGTTGTGCAGCTTATCAGGGTCTATCGAAGGAATGGTTTCTTTTATGATTATGATCCTGCGCAGCCGCTTCAGACTATTCATAAAGGAGCGATTAATAAAGTAGGAAAAGAAGACGGCTATGACTTGAATGAGATAAAGCAAAAGTGGCTTTCACCAGATTGGATTTACGAGGATCAGATATTTGACCAGATGCATCAAGAGCTGAAAGCAGTCAAGCTTCCACCGATTCGATTAACAAGACTGTTTTTTTCCTTAACGGATGAATGGAACAGGCTGTATGGAAAAATACTAGAGGATTCTATCGTAATAGAGGATTCGTTCGCCTATTATTCTCAATTTGAAGCATGGATAAGAAGTGCGAGGGATGCCATCCGGCAAGCTAATATTAAGCCGCAATATTCCATAGAAATTCAGAATAGCATTGCTAAGGCGACGAATATGGCTCAGCAAATGCTGAACCAGTCTCTGACAGCAGGGGAAATGGCAATGATGGTCAATATGAGCAGCAGCTATTTCAGCCAATGCTTCAAACAGATTGTAGGCAAAACCTATACGGATTATTTAAGGGATATACGTATGGACAGGGCCAAGGATTATTTGATAAACACTACCAAGACCATCCAATGGATTGCTGAACAAGTCGGTTATAACGATGAAAAATATTTTAGCCGTTTATTTAGGGAGCATGTAGGTATTTTACCAAGTGACTATAGACAAACGAATATTCAAGATAGGCCCAAATAATACAAGGCTGTATGCAAGGTAGGGAATCGTCCGAAAACAGGGTAGATAGTTTTCGGGCGTTTTTTTTATTTTCATCGTATTTTCCACCTCATTCCCTTTTATCCTCTAACACGGTCGAGACGAATGAGGAGCTATAATTTAGGTGTAGGCAAGTTCAGTTTTTTAAATAAGCATTAGGGGGAACGACAATGAAAAAGAATTTCAAGACCTTGGCGATCGGCCTGGTTGTTGCTTTAAGCTTAAGTGCATGTGGAAGCAACAACTCGGAGAATGCTCCGAGCAACAGCCCGAGTAATAACCCAGGCAACAACGTAGGCGCAGATGTATCCTATGATCCATTAGCGAAATTTCCAGAGCCGGTAGAAGTGACCTTAGGCAGAGGAATTGATCCCACCTATAAGTATGAAGGCAACGATTCAGCGGAGGACAACCTGTACACTCGCTGGCTGAAAGATTCCTATAATATTGTGGTCAAACACGATTGGGAAGCTTCAAACACGGATTACGGCCAAAAAGTAAGTTTAGCTATTGGAAGCAATGATCTGCCAGATGCAATGCTGGTTAATGAAACCCAGCTAAGACAAATGGTTAAAGCCGATCAGTTGGCGGATTTGACGGAAGTATACAATAAGTTCGGAGCAGATAGACTGAAGCAGATCTATGATTCGAACCCAGGGCTGCTTGAGGGTGTAACCTTTGACGGCAAATTGTATGCTCTACCTGAAACGACACTGCCTTCCGCGCCGATGACCTGGATTCGCAAGGATTGGCTTGATAAGCTCGGCCTGGAAGCTCCAAAATCGTTGCAGGATCTCGAGAACATAGCGAAAGCCTTTGTTGACAACAAAATGGGCGGAGAAAAGACATTAGGCATAGTAGGTACTCAGCAAGGCGGATCACTTTATTCTAATTTCCTTGCTTCTGGCGACCATTATCTGAACTTCTCGTCAGTGTTCTTCTCGAACAAAGCGTATCCAGGCATCTGGGTGACAGATGAAAGCGGGAACGCAGTATACGGCTCCACGACACCTGAGACCAAGAAAACATTGGCTACGCTGCGGGATTGGTACGCCAATGGTATTTTGGATAAAGAGATCGGCTTGAGGAAAAGCACTCAAGAGGTCATAACAAGCGGGCAAGCAGGTATTTTCTTCGGACCGTGGTGGACTCCGTATAATCTGACGGATTCAATCAAAAGCGATCCGAACGCCAACTGGAGACCGTATATCGCGCCATTGGACGAGTCGGGGGCATTCAATTCCAACCAAACTACAGGCAGCAATTATATCGTTGTGAAGAAGAACTACAAAAATCCAGAAGCGGTCATCAAGATGCTCAATATTCATGTCAGCGAGAAACAGGAAAGTTATAAAACAGCTGTAGGCAAAGAATTAACATCTCAGGAAATTCCGTTGTTCCTAATTATGGGCCTTGGCGATCAATTGCAATATGCCGTAAAAACAACACAAAAGGTTCTTAATGGTGAAATGAAGCTGGAGGACGTGGATAAACTCAATTACGGTTTTACCTATGAGCTTGCTTCGCATGTTAATAATGTGAAGACAGAACCTTTTGATAACTATGACATCCAGTATTGGGACCAACAAAAAGATCCGGACTTCTTCTCGCACATTTACTCCCATTTGAACGGCGGCTCAACCTTTGTGGATGCCGAAATTAATTGGGTGAAGAGTCTGGCAACCGCACAAACGAAAACAATGCAAACCAAATGGACGAATTTGAAGAAAATAGAAGATGAAACGTTCCTGAAAATCATTATGGGCAGCGCTCCATTAGATGAATTCGACACATTCGTGAAGAAGTGGCAGGAGCAAGGTGGAGATCAAATTACTAAAGAAGTAAATGAATTGAAATAAAGTAGAATGGTCAAGGCGGGTGGAGGGTTCACTCGTCTTGACTATCCTTTTTAAGGGGAAATTAAAATGCTTAACCGAAGCGCTTATAAACATTACTATTTGATGCTCCTACCCGGATTATTGTGGCTGTTTTTTTTTAATTTACTTCCTATGTATGGGATTCTGATGGCATTCAAAGATTTTAACCCGGGCTTAGGCATATTTAAGTCAGAGTGGATCGGCCTGGATAACTTTACGTATATGTTTGAGCTTGATGACAGCAAACAAGTATTTAAGAACACTGTTTTTATCGCCTTGTTAAAAATGATTGGCAATTTGATCTTCCCTCTGGTATTTGCACTCATGTTGAATGAAGTGAGGAACAGATTGTTTACAAGGTCCGTTCAAACGATTGTGTATTTGCCGCATTTTTTATCTTGGGTTATTGTTGCCGGTATTATGCTTGATATCCTGTCGTATTCAGGACCGGTCAACCAGATTTTTTCTGTATTTGGCGTTGAGCCGACTCTGTTTTTTGCTAATGCCAATCTGTTTCCTTGGCTGGTTGTGTTAAGTGATGTTTGGAAAGAGTTTGGTTTTGCGGCCATCATTTATTTTGCAGCGTTAACCTCTATTAACCCTGAAATGTACGAAGCAGCAGCCATTGACGGAGCTTCCCAATTTAAAAGATTGATAAGTATCACCCTTCCTAGTATTTTGCCGGTTGTGGTTTTACTTGGAACATTAAGTTTGGGCAATATTTTGAATGCTGGATTCGATCAAATATTCAATCTTTACAATCCATCGGTATATTCAACAGGCGATATTATTGATACCTGGGTCTACAGAGCGGGCTTGCTGGATATGCAGTACGGGCTTGCGACAGCCGTTGGGCTGCTTAAATCGGTTATTGGTTTGTTCCTGATCTCAGTCTCATACGGACTGGCCTATCGCTTTGCGAATTACAGAATTTTTTAGCAGAAAGATGTGATGATAATGGTAGAAGAACGTTCGGTTCTATCAAAGCTGTTTAATGGTTTCAATATATTCTTGCTCGTAGTGATCACGCTTCTTTGCATATTGCCCGTTTGGTATACGCTGGTTGTTTCATTAAGTGATAGATCGGCAGTTGCCGCCGGCCAGGTTTTTATTTGGCCTCAAGGCTTTACGTTTGGCTCTTATGAAACCATCATTGATGACGGTCAGTTTTTTAGGTCATTTTTCATTTCAGTGCAGCGTGTATTCTATAGTGCCATCATTACTTTTTTCATCGTGTTGTTAATGTCGTATCCGCTCTCCAAGACATCTAAAGAATTTAAGCCCAGAAACATTTTCATGTGGCTTCTCATTTTTTGTATGTTGTTCGGCGGCGGGTTGGTTCCATGGTACATGACGATGAAATCTCTCGGTTTGATCAACACCATTTGGGGACTTGTGCTTGGAGGCGGCCTGCCTGTTTTTAATGTCATACTGGTCATGAATTTCTTTCGGAATTTACCGAAGGAGATGGAAGAATCCGCACTGATCGACGGAGCAGGACCATGGCGCATTCTGTTTGGAATTTTCTTGCCATTATCTACACCGGTGCTGGCAACTATACTGGTGTTTACGATCGTAGGACATTGGAATGAATTTTTCCAGGCTCTCGTGTTAATGACGAAAAATGAAAATTATCCTTTGCAATCCTATATTCGTCAAGTGACGATTGTTATCGATCCCTCCAAAGTGGACGCGGAATCGGCTAAACGGCTTACAAGCCTGTCCAATCAGACGTTAAATGCAGCGAAAATTTTCATTTCCATGCTTCCTCTTTTAGTTATTTATCCATTTTTCCAAAAGTATTTTGTTAAAGGAATAACGCTTGGTTCTGTGAAGGGCTGATATGAATAGATTGGAGAAATTGAAATGCAAACTAGCGAAACGATCCATCCAGACAAAAGTGACTTAGTTCCTGTTATAGGAAATGATTGGCGAATAGGTTCAATTCAATCGGTTCATAGTGAAAAAGATAACGTTTATTTATTCCGTGGTGAGAACGCGACTCTCCTGCTTCAGCCGGTCAATGAGTATATCGTTCGTGTGAAGCTGCTGTTGGATCATGTACTTGATTTGAGTTCTACAGTCGCTGTTCAAGACGATGCTTTCAACCAGGTTGAAGTTCAATTGGAAGAAACTCCTCAGCAGTATAAGCTAATACTGCCGGCTCTTACGGTGGTCTTGGAAAAGTCGGATGCCCGATTGGATTTCTACAATGCCGATGGCGAACTGATCTCTAAGGAAGAAGAGCTCTTCAAGGCAGGTCGAGGTGAGTATGGTTGTAGAAAACAGATGGAACCGGACTCTCATATTTATGGATTAGGGGAAAAAACAAGCTTTTTGGATAAAAAGGGTGAAAAGTATAACATGTGGAATTCGGATGTTTATGATCCCCATGTACCCGAAATTGATTGCCTATATGTATCCATTCCGTTTCTAATTCATTTTCGCTACGATAAGCCTACGTACGGTATTTTTCTGGATAATCCGGGCCGTTCTTCGTTTGATATGCGCACGAGCGAAAATTCATACACGTTTCAAATCCACTCAGGCACGATTGATTATTATTTCGTTTACGGGCCTGATCTGAAGGATGTAGTAAAAAACTACAGCGGCTTGACGGGGCGGATGGATCTCCCGCCCGCTTGGGCAATCGGCTATCATCAATCCCGTTATAGCTATATGAATCAGGAAGAGGTCATGACACTAGCCAGAAACTTCCGCGACAAAAATATCCCTTGTGATGTTATTCACTTGGATATTCACTACATGGATGAGTATCGTGTGTTTACTTTTGATCCGGTAAGGTTCCCGAACCCTAAAGAGATGATTAATGAGCTAAAGGAAATGGGCATCAGAATTGTTCCAATCGTGGATCCTGGTGTCAAGAAAGACGCTGAATATCTTCCGTATCAAGAAGGCATAAAAAACGATTATTTCTGCCGCAAGCTCGAAGGCGAATTGTTTATCGGTAATGTTTGGCCGGGAGCGAGCGCATTTCCTGATTTTACGGAAGAGGAAGTACGCAGTTGGTGGGGGGAACAGCATAAGTACTATACAGATCTCGGAATCCATGGGATTTGGAATGACATGAATGAGCCTGCCGTGTTCAACGCTACAAAAACAATGGATCTTGATGTGGTACACGGAAACGACGGAACCCCAAAAACTCACCGCGAGATTCATAATCTTTATGGAATGCTAATGTCGATGGCAACGCAGCAAGGATTAAAGAAACAGTTGAATGGAGAGCGTCCGTTTGTATTGACACGTGCAGGTTATGCGGGCGTACAGAAGTATGCAGCCACTTGGACGGGAGATAATCGCAGCTTTTGGGAACATCTTGCCATGGCTATTCCGATGGTGCTCAATCTAGGCTTATCCGGCCAGCCATTTTCCGGTCCTGATATTGGTGGTTTTGCCCACGATGCTACTCCGGAATTACTGGCTCGTTGGACACAAGCAGGAGTGTTTTTTCCCTATTGCCGCAATCATAGTGTTCTTGAATCCGTGCGCCAAGAGCCTTGGGTATTCGGGCCGCAAGTTGAAGAGATCTGCCGTAAATATATTCGCTTGCGTTATCGTCTGCTGCCTTATTTGTATACACAGTTTTATGAAGCGAATCAAACAGGGCTGCCAATTATGCGTCCGCTCATTCTCGAATATCCGAATGATCGCAACGTCTATAATTTATGCGATCAATTCTTAGTGGGCAACGGCTTGCTTGTAGCCCCTATTCTTCGTCCAAGCACGGAGTACCGTGCGGTTTATTTGCCGGAAGGAGAATGGATCGATTATTGGACGGGCGAACGTCATATAGGAGGAGGTCAAATATTGGCGCATGCGCCTGTTGATGTGCTGCCGCTTTATGTCAAGGCAGGAACCATGCTTCCGGAGCTTTCCGATGATCACTGGAAACCAGAAATGAACGAGCAGGCAAACATCACACTTATGATTTATACTGGCGCAGCGGGCAGCGAATCATATGGTCAATGGTATGAGGATGATGCCCGGACTTATGATTACGAGAACGGTGCTTACAATCTATTAGGGACATCTGCGGCATTTAAGCAAGATTCTATGACGCTGAGGCTTAAGTATCAACTAAAAGGATTGTCAGATGAACGTAAGATGTTGGATTTAAATGTGAAATCGTTGAATTTTGTTCCAAATAATATCGAAATCGTCACATCTAATGGAAGCATTAGTCTTGAGGAATTCGGCGGTACCTGGTCATACGATGCCGAGATTCAGGAACTTAAGCTAAAGGTGCCTAATACATTCGATGATATGGAGTTAGTCGTACAAATATTAAAGTAAGATAGACACAGTAATAGCCTAATCCCTGTCATCGCGCAGAAGGGATTAGGCTATTTTCGTGTTTATTAAGCATATCTGGAAAATGTTGTTTACCTGCTAAATAAGTTATTTTTAATAACTGTCTATGAAATTATAAGAGGGGGAGCATTAGATGGAATTTAGGGTTAATTATGATCACAATAAATTTGTTGATCTTTATCTATACCTTTTATAATTCCATACTTATTACCCCAGTCACACATTGTGTTTAATACTGGTACAAATGATCTTCCTAGATCAGTTAAGCTGTATTCTACTTTTGGAGGTATCTCATTAAATACTTCTCTTTGTACAAGTCCATCTCTTTCTAACTGTTTCAATTGATCTGTCAAGACTTTTTGGGTAATTCCAGGTATTAATTCGTAAAACTCTTTTGTTCTTACTGATTTTTGACTCAAGAAGAATAGGATTAAACATTTCCATTTTCCACCTGCAATATTCATGAAAATATTGATTCCAGTATTATACTTAACCATGTTCCTGTTCCTCCTGAATAGGTACCTAAAAGTGGCTATACCACATTTTTGTGCGTTATTTTCTTATTAATTATTACTTGAATCAATTTCATAATGCATAGTTAAAGAATCGTAGACTAACCGAATGTGAGCATTTTCGTTTTTTAAATTATGCTGCTACTTCTTGTAATTGGCGACTTAGACGATCGCATGCTAACTTTGTGCAATTATAAACCAGCGTTACCAAGTTAAAATGTGCTTTCGCTTTTTGACCTGTTCGATGTCTTACATTGTTCAACTGGAAGAATTCCTTTAGGTAAGCATTCACTCTTTCGACTGCAGATCGTTTTTTAGCGATTTCTTTCCAAAGTTTCGAGCCTCGAGCCGGAGCACTATACTTTCTAAGATCAATTGTGATCTTCATCTTGTAAACCTTCTGGCAAAGTGAATCATGCGTTAATGGACAGCTCTCACATTCTTTCGGTCGTACGTATTTGAGCGTTTCATATTTCGAGTCGTAGCTGTCGTAACGATACGAATGCTCTCTCACACAGGTAGGGGCGAAGTGTTCGTCAAACCCGACAAGTTCGGGTTCTCGCCGACGGTTATAAGCGATAACGGCATGAGCCTTCGCTTCTCGCACTTGCTTATATATGGGCTCATAATCGTAACCTGCATCCATCGCTGCATAGTTGAAATGGAAATTTGGATGCTGCAAAGCAATCCCTTTTAGGAGCGGAATCGCGGCTTTACCATCATTCAAGTTCCCAGAAGAGAGCATGGCTCCAAGGATATATTGACTCTTGGTTCCGACTGCAAGATGACCTTTATAGCCATACCAAAAGACGTTTTTCCCATCACTATTTTTCTTGATTCCCCACTGCGGGTGAAGAGGCATTTCATCCCTTAGAACATGGAACGTCTCGCTGAGTTGTGCAGCGATTTCTTTCTCGAAGATTGGCTTTTGTTTCTCTTCTTCTTGTTTTTGTTCGAGCCAAGCTTCACGTTCGGCTTTTGATTTTCGACCACGCTTTTTAGGTTTGGGTTTTTCCTTTTCTTGCTTTGCAGGCGCTTGATCCCGAGCCTCGATATGAGTTGCATCTATGGCAACGGTATCGTCCGTAATGAATGATTCTGCCATGGCTTGCTTTAACAACTGGTCTTGCATTTCTTCTAGCGCATAGCTTTGGCTCATCTTGCGCACCAGCCTGGAATAGGAAGATGCAGAAGGAATGGCTTCTGAAAGCATAAAGCCACAATCCAAGCGGAATAGGATGTCATGCTGAAGACGCTTTATTAAATCTTTGATCGTAGGAATACGTTCAACGATTCTAACGATTAAGGAATAGACCATCGCCCTGTAATTCACTTCAACGGGAGCGCCATAAAGAGATGTTTTTCTGACCAAGCGCAAGATAGGCGTAATATCGATGGTAGAGAAAATCTCAAGGAAACGATCTTTTTGTTCCATTTCATAAAGCTCTTGCAGGGTAAATAAGCTCTCGTGTCGTATATATGGCATAGGGAGTTCTCCTCGTCTCTTTCGGTATGGTGTGGTTACTTTACCTATTCGAGATTTGGGGAGGTACTCCTTTTTCTATGCCTTAAGAAGCTAGTCCTAGCAAGGCTTTATTATTATGAAATTGATTCACTTACTATAATAAAAGAAGCAATAAATAATGATTTCGGAGTTGATAAAATGAGTGTGAAAAATATTTTGGAAAAAAGACGTTCAGTTAGACATTATGATTCAAGTTATAAAATAAGTTCAGAAATTCTAACTTCATTAATTGAAGGTGCAAGTAAGTCGCCCAATGGAAATAATATTCAAGCAACTCGATACTTAATTATTGATGATCCAGACTTAAGAAGTTTATTGTTACCTATAGCTTTTAATCAACAACAAGTGGTAGAAGCTTCAGCTTTAATTGTTATGCTTGGTGATTATCAAGCATTTGAAAAAGATAATATCATTAAGATACATGAAGAAGGATTTCAAGCAGGTTTTTTTGATGAAGCGCTAAGGGATTATCTAGCGAATGCTGCAGTGAAATATTATGAAAATAAATCAAATGAAGATCTAAAGCTAGAATTAATTAGAGATGTAAGTCTTGCTTCAATGTCATTAATTTTGTTAGCAAATGAAGCAGGCTTTGAAACAATTACTATGTCAGGCTATGATTCTAAGAAATTAAAAGCAATCTTAAATATTTCTGAAAGGTATTTAGATGTTATGCTTATAGCTATTGGTAAAGGTACTAAAGCCGGTCATAATACCGTAAGGCATAATGTAAATAAGGTAATGCATAGAAATATAATAATTTAGTATTCTTAAAAATGCCATTATATTAACTCGATTTGTATAAAGTACGCATAATCCTTTAATCTGATATAACGACATAAAATCAAGCTAATTTCTGCACTGCCAAAGAAGTTGACCGCAAATCCCGGCATTTCTTCGTCAGTGAATTCTTTGTTCTTCTTCATAAGAGGAGGTATGGGGCGATCCATCTTTTTCAATAGCTTTGGCAAAATAGTTCCTGCACCATAAGACTGCAAAGTCGAACACTCCGTTTCTTCAGAACGATCTGCTCGCTTCGCTAAAACTTCATTTTTTATGTTCAAGTTATATAGTTTGAAATATATGATAAAAGCGGCATCATATTTATGTGCTTGAAGTAACGATACGTACAACAGAAATAACGAAGACCGCTGCTTTGAGCGGTCTTCGTTATTTCTGTTGTACGCTTTAAACCAGCGTTCTATGATTGGGTAAAATAAGGGATTTAACATCAAGAAAATAGGTGATAGCGAGTGCGCATGCACCCATAACGCAGGAATTTCTTCCGAGTGAGGATATAGCAAGCTTGCGATAATGACTAATTTTAGAGTTGAGATTTTGTTTGATTTTGTTCAAGGCATCGGGATACATTCGCAATAGCTCGCTATCTAATACAACGACATCGGGATTGTACATATTGATCATGTTATTCAGACCGATGGAGAGGTAATAAATAGTTTTCTGCAATAGCTCCTCTACCTCTGAATCGCCTTCAGCAAGCCACTGTTCTATTTGCTGATAGGATACGTCTTTCATTCCTCTTTTTTGAGATAAATATTCAAAGACACTTGATTCGGACGCATATTTCTCAAAGCAGCCTTTATTGCCGCAATTGCAAGGATGACCTTCCGGTACAACAATCATATGGCCAATTTCTCCGGCAAATCCATCATGACCACGGAAAAATTTATCGTTCATAATCATACCTAAGCCAATGCCTTTATAGAAAGTAGCACATAGTAGATTGTCAGTTTCATGATGGATAAAAACTCTTTCGGCTAGTGCGCTTAAATTAGCATTATTTTCGATGAAAATTTTATTGCTCACAGTTTTCTCTAGATCACTCTTCAAATCAATATGGTTCCAGTGAAAACGAGGCGCATAATGGATAACCTCATCGCTTGCAACAAGACCATGCACCGCAATAACAATACCTACAATGCCGTAACGACTGCCCTGAAATTGTTCATTGTACATGGCAATATAATTAATTAACAGGGAGAGTATTTCTTTATAGTCGGTACTAGGCGTTTTAATGGAGGCAGAAGCTATTGGTCTGCCGAGTAGGTCGGAAAGGATGAACTTAATTTCATCGTAGGCGAGATCGATGCCAAGGGCATAGCCTGCTTCTGCATTCAAAGAGAGCATGATTGGCTTACGACCGACAACGTTATGCTCTAGCTGCGTCTCCACGACTAAGTCTTCTTCTAATAGATCAGCTACTTGTGATGAGATTGTTGCTCTGGTTAAAGCAGTAACCTTGGATAACTCTGCTCGTGAGATCATGCCTTCTTTTAAAATCCCTTTAAGAATTGAAGCGCGATTCATCTTTTTTATGTAGGCCGCATCACCGATAATCATGTTTTCCCCCATATCAAGCAAGCAAGTGTAGTATGTCTATTATATCAGTTTATCCGTTGCTAGAGGTCATAATACGGTTATTGTTGCAGAAGTTTGTAGATAGTAGAGGAAGAGTTGCCTTTATGGGCAGATAAAGCAGTTGCAAGCGTAATGGTTCCATGTACCATACTCTTGTTTTATTGTCAGAGGTAAATCACAGGTTCTTGCCGCAACTGATTTTTTTGTAGGAAGGCTCGTACGTGGAGGAATGTTTCTAATAAATTTTCAATAGAATGTATGGTGAGTCTAAAATTTGTCAGTCGTTTTGCCGACAAATAGTATACATAAGTAAATTGACAACTAAGGGCAAGACTAATTTAGTGGGGTGGATGATCAGAGATGGAATGGTATTTAAAGGTGTTAAAAAATTATGTAGGTTTCTCAGGGAGAGCGCGGCGCACAGAATATTGGATGTTTGTTCTCTTTAATTTCATTGCAGCAGTTGTACTTGGTATACTGCAATCAATCATCGGTATTGATCCATTTTTAACATCGATCTATTCTTTATTTGTTCTTTTACCGTCGTTAGCTGTTGCAGTTCGCAGACTGCATGATACGGGAAGAAGTGGCTTGTGGCTGTTAATTGCTCTTATTCCACTGATTGGTGCTATCATTCTGATTGTCTTTTATTGCCAAGACAGCCAAGATAACAATCAATATGGACAGAATCCAAAAGTGTTTGGCGAGAAGGTTTAAGAACAGAATAAAAACAAGGAGAGGCCTAATTTAGGCTTCTCCTTGTTTTTATTTATGTATCGGCGATAATCCTGCATTGAGTTGGAGCCCCTTTAACGTTTATAATAAAACGAGAAAATTACAAAAGAAAAGGTGTCATTCATGAGCATATTAAATGTAGAACGACTAAGTCACGGCTTTGGAGATCGCGCGATTTTCAACGACGTATCTTTTCGCTTGCTGAAAGGCGAGCATATTGGGCTGATCGGCGCTAACGGCGAAGGCAAGTCCACTTTTATGAATATCATTACAGGCAAGCTCCAGCCCGATGACGGCAAGGTTGAATGGTCGAAGCGCATGCGCGTAGGCTATCTCGATCAGCATGCCGTGCTTAGCAAAGGGTTAACCATGCGCGATGTATTGAAGGGTGCCTTTCAGTATTTGTTCGACATGGAGCAATCGATGAATGATATGTATCTGAAAATGGGAGAGGTATCCCCTGAGGAGCTCGAGCAGCTGCTTGAGGAAGTTGGAACGATTCAGGATACGCTGACCAATCAGGATTTTTATTTGATTGATGCGAAGATCGATGAAACGGCAAGGGGCCTTGGGCTAACTGATATTGGTTTGGATAAGGACGTTAATGATTTAAGCGGGGGACAGCGGACGAAGGTACTGCTTGCGAAACTATTGCTTGAGAAGCCGGATATTTTGCTCCTGGATGAGCCTACGAACTATCTCGATGAGCAGCATATTGAATGGTTGAGGCGTTACCTGCAGGAGTATGAGAATGCGTTTATTCTTATTTCGCATGACATCCCATTCCTCAACAGCGTCATTAACCTGATTTATCATATGGAAAACCAAGAGCTTAACCGCTATGTCGGCGATTATGACTATTTCCAACAGGTTCACGAAATGAAAAAGCAGCAATTGGAATCGGCCTACAAGCGCCAGCAGCAGGAAATGGCTGAGCTCAAGGATTTTGTAGCCCGCAACAAAGCGAGTGTTGCTACACGCAACATGGCGATGTCTCGCCAGAAGAAGCTCGATAAGATGGATGTCATTGAGATTGCGAAGGAGAAGCCTAAGCCGCAATTTAACTTTAAGGACGGCAGAACCTCCGGCAAGCTCATCTTTGAGACGAAGGAGCTTGTCATCGGTTATGACAGCCCATTGTCCCGTCCGCTTGATCTGCGTATGGAGCGCGGTCAGAAAATCGCACTTGTAGGCGCCAATGGCATCGGTAAAACGACGCTGCTGCGCAGTATTTTGGGAGAGATTCCAGCGATTTCAGGTACAGTGCAGCGTGGCGAGCACCAGCAAGTAGGTTATTTCCAGCAGGAAATGAAGGAAACGAATTACAATACTTGTATCGAGGATGTATGGAAAGAGTTTCCTTCCTATTCGCAATTTGAGGTGCGTGCAGCTCTGGCTAAATGCGGACTTACGACCAAACATATTGAGAGCAAGGTTGCCGTGCTTAGCGGTGGCGAGAAAGCGAAGGTCCGTCTTTGCAAGCTGATCAATAATGAAACAAATCTACTCGTGCTGGATGAGCCGACCAACCACTTGGACGTGGATGCGAAGGACGAGCTTAAGCGCGCCCTGCAGGCCTATAAAGGCAGCATTCTGCTCATTTCCCACGAACCGGAATTTTACCGCGATGTCGTTACAGAAACGTGGAACTGCGAATCCTGGACCACGAAAGTATTTTAGAGGACAAAGCAGCATAATTAGGGCTGTGGCCGATCTAATCGATTTTGATTAGATGGGCCTTTTTGCCGTAAGGGATGCAGTTGGAAGAGCATCGAAGCTGCGGGAGATGTATTTGCTCAGAGCACGAATTCCCATTTACGCCGCACGCAGGCTATCCTGCACATTAGCATTAACTTCGCTCTTTTTAGCCTCGCCGAGCTGCTTATCCTGCACATTTGCATTAAAATGGCTCAAATTCAGCCCGTGTGGCACCTGCAAGGCTGTCTATAATGCAGGGGTGCAACATAGACAAGCGGTGGCATGAAAAACCCGCTGCTATCCTGCAACAGTGCAGGATAGCAACGGGGCGGGGTTAGTTGTAACAAAGCAAATGGAGCCGATTAAAGAGAGAGCGAGTGCTCTTGTTACTTGTCGAGCTTGAATGCCTATGCGGCATCAATAGCAAGCACCTTTAGCAATTGCGCACCCGTATCCGTGAAGAGGGCGGTTTCAGCCTCTACGTAGCCTAAATAGCGAAGGGAAAATAAGGCATACTCATATTCATTTCCGAAAAAACTTCCCCAGCATATTTAAAAGCTTGATCGCATAGCATCAGTCTCTAAATTTCCTGATTGCATTCTTTTTCCAAATCTGCTAACATGTAAATTAATTAGTGGAAGCGCATACATAAATGCAAAATTTACAACGTTGTAAAAATAATAAGGAGAGTGATAGATAATAAGTGTAATCCTTAATTAATGAGGAATATCTCATTTCTGATGAGAAAAATATTTTGTATAAGAACTAAAGTATAATCAATTTTTCAAACGTTGTAAATTTGATTTTAGAACGGTTTGTTTAAAGCTTTCAGCCCAGTTTATTGGAGAAGGATGTGTGCATTCGTGAAGAGTAAATTCTCGAATTTGCTAATGCTGATCAGAAGGGATAAGTATCTGCTGATCATGTTTCTACCCATCTTTTTGTATTATTTTATTTTTATGTACCTGCCTATGCCCGGAATTCTAATTGCCTTCCAAGACTATATTCCCGGAAAAGGGATTTTCGGCAGCGATTGGGTGGGGTTCAGATGGTTTATCCAGTTCGCGGAGTCAAAATATTTTTGGAGACTGCTGCGCAATACGTTTCTGCTCGCATTTTACCCGCTGTTGTTTGGTTTTTCTATTCCGATTTTGTTCGCCATTTGCGTCGTTGAAATAAAAAATCGCACTTTCAAGCGATTCGCACAGACGATCACCTATCTCCCGCATTTTATATCTACGGTCGTCATTGCCGGTATGATCATTAACTTCCTCTCACCTACAGATGGCATTATCAACACACTAATCACAAAGCTTGGCATGGACAAAATCAATTTTATGATGGAGCCCGGATGGTTTAGGGCGATCTTTACAGGTTCAGACATCTGGCAAAGCTTCGGATTCAGCTCCATCATTTATATCGCCGCTATCATGAGCATTGACCCGGAGTTGTACGATTCAGGGAAAATAGACGGTGTTAACAAATTTCAAGAGCTTTGGCATCTTACGCTTCCGAGCATAAAGCCTACGATTGTCATTTTGCTTCTATTATCGCTTGGCGGTGTGATGAGCGTCGGATTCGAGAAGGTTTATCTGCTATATAACGGAGCTACCTATGAAACGGCAGATGTTTTGTCTACTTATGTATACCGAATGGGGATCGAAGGGCAGAACTTTGGGTTCGCCACAGCCATCGGCTTATTTAATTCCATTATTACTTTCGTGCTCGTCTTTTCTGCGAACTGGTTGTCCCGTCGGGCAACGAATATGTCGCTTTGGTAACGCCTACTTACTCCATTAAATGTTAAGGAGCCTAATCATGAGAAAATCAATGACCGATCGGACGTATTACGGACTGGTCTATTTCATCACGATCTTGGCGGTTGTCGTGACCCTATATCCGTTTGTCTATGTCATCAGTATTTCTCTTAGCTCGGTCAGCGCGATCGACAAGCAGCTGGTGACGCTGCTGCCAGTAGATTTTACTTTAGAAGGTTACAAAATGGTGCTGCAGTATCCGGAGATATGGACCTCTTACTACAATACGATCTGGTACACCGTAGTCGGAACGATACTCAACATTTTCGCTACCTGTCTAGCCGCATTTCCGCTGTCACGCGCTAAGTTTTTTCTAAGGAGAAAATTAAATTTTTTCATTGCTTTCACCATGTATTTCTCAGGGGGACTCATTCCGGTCTATATGCTTATTACAACGCTTGGACTTTACAACTCTAGATGGGTAATGGTGCTTCCTGTACTCGTTATTACATTCAATGTGATGATCTGTCGCTCGGCCTTCGAGGGTATTCCGAATGAAATATTTGAGAGTGCGAGTATCGATGGCGCGAACGATCTGACGATGCTGTTTCGCATCGCCGTGCCCATTGTGAAGCCAACGCTTGCGGTGCTTACGCTGTATTACGCCGTATTTCACTGGAACAACTTTTTCTCCGCGCTGCTCTATTTAGGCAAGCAGGATTTGCAGCCGCTGCAAATTTTTCTAAGGCGGGTTCTGATTATGGCCTCACCGGAGATCATGCAGAAGATGGGCGGAGGAACAGCTACGAGTGCGCTTGCTGTCTCGACGCTGCAGGTTAGATATGTATCTATCGTGGTCAGTATTATACCGATAATAACAATTTATCCGTTTATACAGCGTTATTTTGTCAAAGGAATCACACTTGGGGCTGTGAAGGGATAAGTCGTATTCGGGAGCTGAAGCTTGGCTATAAAGGGGGTGATTCGCAGTAAGTAACCATTCATATCGATCATTTCGCTGTTGCATCAGGGGGAAACTGCATCACGGCTATGCTCATTTCATGAGGAGGGAAAGTCTAATGTCCAATAGGTTAAAAGGGGTCAAATCATTAATCGTTGTCGGCACATTGGCAGCACTTGTCGCAGGCTGCAGCAATTCGGGAGGCAATGTAGACAAGGCAACGAACGCGGAGAACGAAACAAGCTTCACTTACACGGGAGCGGGACCGATAACGGATAAGCCTGTTACGTTGTCGATACTGGGTACGAATGCATGGTCGACGAACGTTGATCTTGCGAAAGCAGATATTGTGAATGAAATCGTTAAGCGTGCAGGGATTGAGGTCAATTGGGAGCTGATTCCGCCTCAAAACTATGCGGATGCCGTAAGTCCGAGACTAGCTGCGGGCATCGACCTTCCAGATATCGTGTATATGCCGGATCAGGACCAGCTAATGAAATATATCAAGAGCGGATTGGTCATTCCCATTAATGAGCTGTATGAAAAATACGCAGTTAATTTGAAAAGCATCTATGAGAAATCGCCGGATATAAAAGCGAGCCTTACGACACCAGACGGAAAAATGTATTACGTCCCTCAGCAGGTGCTGACTAAAAACTATATGCCGCTATTTATGGTCAATATGAGATGGCTGGATGCTTTAGGCTTGAAAGAGCCGACGACGCTGGACGAATTCACTGAAATGCTTCGGAAATTCAAAAATGATGATCCGAACCAGAACGGTGAGCAGGATGAGGTTCCTTTTACATCCGATCCGAAATTTATACCGATGGCGTTCGGCCCTGTATTTGGCATGGACTTATCGAATCAGTTTTATACCGATGACAGCAATAAGGTTCATTTCGGCTATTATGAGCCCGTGTACAAAGACTATTTGACTTATTTGAACGGATTATATAAGGAAGGTTTGCTTAGCATGGATTTTGCGAGTACAACGGGAGATCAGGTCACTGCCAGATTTTCGCAAAATACAGCAGGGGCGACCTTCAACTTTAGCTGGTACACGTCTATGGTTTACAGTCCGTTGTTTGCCGATTATGACCCAAGCACGCCGATCATTAAAGGGATTCTGCCTCTGAAGGGGCCGGGCGGCGATCAGTTCTATGTAGGTAGAACGCCGGTCAGCGGAATTTTCGGCATATCCAAAAACAGCAAAAATCCAGATGCGGCATTTAAATTTTTAGACATGGCTGTGAGCGATGAGGCTAAGGACAACTATACTTGGGGGCTCGAAGGTATAACCTATGAGGTAGTTGACGGCAAGAAGCAGTTCACAGAACAAGGGAAAAATAATGATTTTATTCAGAAGCTTGGCATAGGTCCGGTTAACCTGCCGAATATGCAGTCAACGGATTCAACGGATGTACTGGTCGCGCCTTGGCATGCGGAAATGGACAAAAAAATTGAGCCGTTTATTAAAGCTCCTTTTCCATTCGTATATGCTCTGCCAGAGGAAGCTAGCATAGAGAACCAATACATGGCCGACATTACCACCTACGTGGATGAGATGAACTTGAAGTTTATTACAGGCAAAGAAAACTTGGATAAGTTCGACGCGTACTTAAGCAGCCTGAAGGGTATGGGCATTGAAGAGGTACTTGAAGGCAAGCAAGCGCAATACGACCGGTACATCGCTGCTGTTAAATAATATAGTTAGGCTGGTACTATATAAGTTGAACTTGGAAATTGAAGTTTAAGCGAAGCGAGAAGATCGTTCTGGAGAAACGAAGTGTTCGCCTTTGCAGCCGGATTCTTACCTTTAAATGTCTTAGGAAATCAAAGAATCTGGCTGCAACAGCGATTGTAAGAATAATCTTCTCGCGCAGCGCCCAAAACGTAAATGTTTAGTTCAGCTTATATAGCATCTTAAAGTGAGTTTCGCTCTCTGATGCTAGTACGGTACTACTAAACATAGCCCTAAATCGTTTATGATGAGAGGTAAAGAGCGACAGGTTGAAAGAGGTGTCAATAAGACGTGATTACGATTAAAGACTTAGCAAAGCTGGCAGGAGTAAGCTACAGCACGGTGTCCAAAGCATTAAACGGAGATCCGCTTATTAAGCCTGCCACTAGGCAGAAGGTGCTGGCAATTGCCGAGAAGCACAACTACCGTAAAAACATTATGGCGACACAGCTATCCTCCGGGAAAAGCAATATTATCGGTTTCGTATTGGACGAGCTTAGTAATCCATTATTCTCTAATATCTCGAAGAAGCTGCATCAGGAGCTAAAGGATCGCGGGTATCAAATGATTTTGGTCGTACCGACCGATGGACTTGAAATTTTCAGTCAGCTAAGGGTAGATGGTTGTATCTTCTGGGACTATATGCCGGATCATAGAGAGCAGTTTTTGAAGGAATTTTCTAATATTCAAATTCCCTGCTTCCTGCTAGGTTCCGAGGACAGCCCGAATTCTCCATATATCAAAATAGATCGAAAAGAAGGGATCTTCAAAGCCGTCGAGCATTTGAAGTCATTTGGCCATGAACGGATCGGGTTTATCGGCGATTCGCAGGACATAAAAATTCGCGGCTTTAAAGAGGCTCTCCAGCGGACTGGACTAGCTTATTCGGCCGATTCCATACTGCCAGCCATCTCCTCCTGGGAGGATGGTTACCTAGCTATACGCAATTATACCTTCGGGGATTCCTCTCCGACCGCCTTTATCGGGCTAAATAATATGGTAACCAGAGGCGCGCTGCGCGGCTTGCTGGAGAGGGGCTTCAACGTTCCTCAGGATATTTCATTGATCGGATATGATGACACCCCCGATATGCAGTATGCAGAGGTGGCTATTACGACGATCGGTCCGCCGCTTGATGAATTAGCGTCGATGGCAGCGGAGTTAATTGTTGCACTCATTAAGAAAGAGAATGTCGAATACCCAGTAGTTATACAACCGCAGCTGTACCCGCGTCATTCTGTTATGCGCTGCAAGGGATCGAAGTAGCAGGATGAACTAAAGGAGGCTCTTATATGAAAACGGAATCAAAGCTGGCTTGGTCACAAAAAATAGCGGAGACCATTACTCAGCAGACAGACGCAAACGGTTACCACGAGTTCCCGTCGGGACGCTGGGCTTATGTAGAGGGAATGCTGCTTATGGCGATGTCTCGGGTCGGTATTCACTATGGCAATGAAAACGATATCTCGTTTATGAAGAGGCATATGGACTTATTTGTTAACGAGGATGGCTCAATTAAGAGCTATTCGTTAGAGGAATATAATCTTGACCAGATCAATCAAGGTAAAAATTTGTTCCTGCTTCTTGAGATGACTGGCGATAGCCGCTACGAGAAAGCAGCTCATCTCCTCGCTGCTCAGCTGCTAGGTCAGCCAAGAACGTCAGAAGGAGGCTTTTGGCATAAAAAGGTTTATCCTTATCAAATGTGGCTGGACGGCTTGTACATGTCCTCGCCGTTTCTTGCCCAGTATGCGAAAACCTTCAACAAGCCGGCGTTGTTCGACGAGGTTGCTCATCAACTGCTGCTGATCGAGAGCAAAACGCGAGACAAGGCAAGCGGTCTGCTCTATCATGGGTGGGATGAATCAAAGGAACAGGTATGGGCAGATGCAGTTACCGGCTGCTCGCCTCACTTTTGGAGCAGAGCGATGGGCTGGTATGCGATGGCGATTGTAGATAGTCTGGAGCACTTTCCAATTGACCATCCGAAGCGGGGAACGATTGTTGGCCTATTCGAGAGAATGTGCCGGGCACTCGGACGGGTGCAGGAAGCAGATAGCGGGCTATGGTTTCAAGTACTCGATCAGGGCTTCCGTAAAGGCAATTATTTGGAGGCATCGGGCTCATGCATGTTCGTCTATGCGATGGCAAAGGGACTGCGCTTGCGTTATCTGGAGAGGGATCTGTACGAGACCGCAGCCAAAGGCTTCAATGGCATTATTACACACTTAATAGAAGAGGATGATAACAATATCCATCTTCATTCTATTTGTCATGGAGCAGGACTTAGCTTAGATCGCGACGGCTCCTATGGTTATTATATCGGGGAGCAGGTCGTATCGGATTCCTTCATGGGTGTAGCGCCGTTTCTGCTTGCCGCGCTTGAAGCGGAGAAGCTGGGGCTAGGGGAAGGCTAATACGGAATAGGCATATAAACAATGGCAACCTGCAAATAGGAGGGATACAAACATGATTGTCGCAAAGGACGGAAGCGGGGATTTTACAACCGTTCAGGAGGCGGTTAATGCCGTACCTCCTAATTCGGCAGAACAGGTAATCATTACGATTAAGAATGGCATTTATAAAGAAAAGCTGCATATCGAGAAACCGATGATTACACTTCTTGGAGAAAGTGCAGAGCATACGATCATTACCTACGATGATTATGCCTTAAAGGCTTTTCCGGACGGAGAGCTCTACCATACGTTTCATTCCTATACACTCTTTGTCGGGGATGATGATTTCAGCGCGGAGCAAATCTCATTCGTTAATTCTGCTGGAAAAGGCGAAGAGGTCGGGCAGGCGCTTGCAGCTTATGTTGATGGCGATAGGGCAATGTTTAGAAAGTGTCGATTCATCGGCTGGCAGGATACGCTCTTTACAGGACCGCTGCCGCCATACCCGGTTGATCGCAGCACCTTCGGCGGACCGAGAGAGGGTCTGCCGAGAAAAAACGTACGCCAATATTATGAGGATTGTTATATTGAAGGCGATGTTGATTATATATTCGGCTCAGCAACGGCAGTATTTAATCGATGCGAGATTTTCACAAAAAACAGGCTCGAGGGGCAGAGCGGAGTCAATGGATGGATTACGGCGGCATCTACTCCGGTTGAATTGGCGTTTGGTTATGTGTTTCTTCATTGCCGGCTGACGAGCAATGCACCGGCACAAACTGTTTATTTGGGCAGGCCCTGGCGGGAGCATGCAAAGGCGGCTTTTATCCAGTGCTGGCTTGGAGAGCATATTATTGCTGAGGGCTGGCATAATTGGAACAAGCCGGCGAGTGAGCAAACGACGTTTTTTTCAGAGTATAGCAGCAGCGGACCGGGAGCTCATTCAAGCGGACGAGCAAGCTGGTCGCATATGCTGAACGATGAAGAAGCAGGTGTATTTAATATGGTTCATATTTTAGCAGGTGAAGATGGTTGGACTCCTGTTTCATAAACATGAAAAAGCCCGGAAGGCCAGCAACTGCTGACCTTTCGGGCTTTATTACTATAAAGTGCCTATTGTTATTTTTCCCATTTAAAAAGAAAAAACGCCAATGCCCAGCAAACGATTGCAAACCCAATCATGACCGCAAGCTCAGTGCCAAACGAGGAAATGGGTTCGCCCAGCCACACTCCACGCGCAAGATCTACGAAATAAGTCATAGGCAGCCACTGGCTCAGCTTTTGCATGAATGCTGGCAGGATGTCTAGCGGCATGGAAATGCCGGATAGAAACAGCGATGGGAAAAACACAATCATAGCAAGGCCGCTGGCTGCTGCTGGTGTCTTGGCAAGACCTGACAAGGCGAAGCCTAGGCAGAAGAAGCTCAGACAGCCAAACAATAAACAGGCAAACAGAAGCAGCATCGAGGATACGGAAAAATGAATATCCCATAAGAGACTGGCCACAATGATGATTTCAACGGCTCCAGCCAAGACGAGAAAGATGCCCTGAATGGAGTGTGAGAGCAGGACAGCTGCCGAACGAATAGGGCTGACCCGGTATCTTCTCAAAATACCACTCTCACGCTGCGTAATCATGTTAATGCTTAATGTAAAAACAGATACCGTTATGACATTCATGGCGCATAATGCTGGAATATAGGAATCAATATATCGAGTGCCTTCCAGCTCGCCAGGCTGATTGCCGAACATGGAGCCGAATATGACAAGCATCAATACAGGATAAATGAGCATCCAAAATATCGTCAGCCAATCCCGGAGATAGAGACGGAAATCAAAGGCAATAAGCCGAACTAAAGCGTTCATCCTGCAATCCCCTTCCCGTTAGCGGTCATTTCAGTAAATACGTCGTTCATGGACGCATCCTCAATTCGGAGCCCGCTAACCATCCAATCCTCTGCTGCTGCCAAATGGAATAATGCCTGCAGTGTCTCATCAATAAGGCTCGATTGCAGCCTTATCGTATCCGCTCCCCATTCCACATCAACGACATGCGGCAGCTTGGCGAAGCTGTCTTGCTCGGATTTTCCATTGTTCTTAAAGCTGATGCGCTTCGTGCCGCCGAGCATTGCAATTAGCTTCTGCGGAGTGTCCAAAGCGACGAGCTTCCCGCGGTTGATGACTGCGATCCGGTCACATAAGTGTTCGGCCTCTTCCATATAATGCGTGGTCACGACAATCGTTCGTCCATCCTGCTTCAGACGGTGAATCATTTCCCACATTTCATTACGCGCGTTCGGATCGAGTCCCATGCTGGGCTCATCGAGAAACAAAATCTCAGGATCATTAATTAGCGCAAGGGCCAGAGATACGCGCTGCTTCCAACCGCCAGAGAGCGATTTAATGTAGGCATTTTGCTTATCCTCAAGACCGAGGAAGGTAGAGATTTCTTTTGGGTCAGCCGTTTTCTTATATAAGGAGCCGAACAAGCTCAGCACCTCATGTACTTTAGCTTTTTCCGGCATGGAGGTTGCTTGGAGCAGAACGCCGATGCGCTGCTTGATCTCCTGCGCCTGCTTGCGAATGTCGAGACCTAGAACCGTTGCTTCGCCACTGTCTACCGAACGCAAGCCCTCGATAATTTCAATTAAGGTCGTTTTTCCAGCACCATTGGGTCCTACGATGCCAAATACCTCGCCCTTGTTCACCTGCATCGACATATGATCGACTGCAACGGTGCTGCCATATCGTTTGCATATTTTATCCAGCTGAATGACGGTTTGCATTGCGAGCTTCCTCCTCATATTCGTAGATCTACAGCAAGTTATGTTATTTATTGTAGGTTGAGCTTTGATCATTAGTCAATGAATTCCACGCTCTGTTTTGCTGGTTCAGTTGTATAGGCGAGTGCAATATAAGATATGCTGACTGTAGACAACAAAGCTTGCAGATGCTAGCTTTAAGATTGCGAACGAGAATTGATGCAGCCATAGGCTGCTGGTTGATAGACTTTTATACTATTAAGAAAAGCGGTGACAGAATGAGCAGCAGCGAAAATCCGATTTATCGTTTTAGTGAAGCGCCCATTTGGGAGCTGCAGCGCTCTTACTTTGAAGAGCAAGGCATTAAGGCTTGGGAGAGCGATGAGGTGCCGCAATACATTACGAGCAATCCTGTAATCGGTACTGCTTACGCAGAAATTATATTCAGCTTTCTTCAGGATCGAGCGCAGCTGGGTGAGTCAGCTGAGCCTGTCACGATTGTTGAGCTTGGAGCGGGCTCAGGGCGCTTAGCCTTTCACGCGCTGAAGGCGCTGACGGCGCTGGTGGATGAAGCAGAGCTAAAGCTGCCTCCCTTTCGTTATGTCATGAGTGATCTGCCGCTCAAAAATATAACCTATTGGCAGCAGCATGAAAGCTTACGCTCTTTTACTGAGCAAGGGCTGTTGGATTTTGCTAAGTTTGACGCTGTGCGGGATACGGAGCTGCATTTGACGCAGGCTGGAATCACTTTGCGAGCAGGTGATTTGAGACAGCCATTGCTGATCATCGCGAATTATTTTTTTGACAGCATCCCTCAAGAGTTAATTTATGTGGATGAAAGTAAAATTTATGAATGCAGAGTTTCGTATGAACCCGCTGGTGAGACTGAAGCGCTCACTGCGGCAGGCAGGCTGGAGCAGATGGTGCCCGAATATCACTATCATAGAGCGGCCGAATACGAGGAACAGTCGTATCCTTACCGCGAGGTTATTGAGCTGTATAAGCAGCGGCTTGAGGATGCTCATATTCTTTTTCCGACCATCGGTTTGTCTTGCTTGGAGAGGCTTGGGCAATTATCGCCGGAGGGCTTTTTATTGCTGACAGCTGATAAAGGCGACCATCGCTTGGAAAACTGGGAGTTCGCAGAGCCGCCGAAGCTGATTCATCATGGCAGCTTTTCCTTGACGGCAAATTATCATGCGATCCAGCATACGTTTGAGTGTAGGGGAGCTTTGTCTTATTTCACGAAGCATCATTATAAAAATTTGAATGTCGGCTGCATGCTCATGCTGAACACTCCCTCAAGTTATGCCCATACGCGGCTGGCCTATCGACGATTTGTTGACCGGTTTGGACCGGATGACTTTTTTAGCCTAAAGCTGTGGTTTGACGAGCATTTGGGTTTGCTGGACCTTACCCAAATGATTGCCTTCTGGCGTTTGAGCCGTTATGACTCGCAATTGTTTCTTCAGTGCAAGGATCGTTTGCAGGAGCTGCTTCCGGATGCGAGCGAGGAAGAAGCAGGTGATCTGTACGCTGGCATTTCTGTGATGTGGGCTAGCTATTATCCTATGAATGAGCCGCATAATTTAGCATTGGCATGCGCGAATTTGCTTTATCAGCTGGAGCTGTACGAGGCTGCGCGCGAGTTTTTTGAGCGGTCGTTGAAGGCCTATGAAGCAAGCGGTGAGCTGCTGTACAATCTAGCTATTTGCTGCTATGAGATAGAAGATGAGGCAGCGGCCTTAAGTTATGCACAGCAGGCGCTGGCTCTTGAGCCGGGGCATGAGGGGACCGCAGAGCTTATTGCATCATTCGAATAAGGATAAGGAATAGCGAATTAGAAGAATGTTCTGGTTCGTTATTTTCTCAGCGGGCTGAAAGGTTCTGCCAACGGAAACTATCCTTCAGAATTTCCGCACTACCCCTGATGATCACGTAAAAGCTTTTTCATTAGCCATGGTTTAATTAAGGGCAAAACCGTTGCTGGTTGCATGGCTTTCGTATGATCCATGTCGTTTCCCTTCAGAATTTCAACATCCCAATCGAGTTCAGTTAGCAGCTTCTCATTTCTCTCCAATATACCGACGATATCGACCGTTACATTTCCAAAGTTCTCGCCATACACAATGTTATCCTTCTCTCCAGCAAAGGCCAGCTTCGGAAGCAGCAGCCTGTCTTGTATGCTTCGATCATCAAAATTCATTAAATTTTGATACAGGCTCATAAATTGTTTCGCAACCCGGGGATCAATCTTCACGGGGATGTTGTCCCAATCAATCTCTTCCGGTTTTCCCGATGGCTGGGGGGAAGCAACGGTTTTGTGTTCCTTTTGCAGTGCTTGCTCGTAGGCTTTGTTAGTCACCGTCATCATTTCCAAATAGGGTCCTTGATATGGCGGGTACCCTCCCATAATTAAGCTCTCCAGTCGATCGGTTCGGATGGCCAGCTGCAATCCCGCCAAAGCCAGCCAGGAATAGCCATAGTAGCTGAAGGATCGAATCTTCATCTCATCAGCGATCCACAACAAATCCTGTACGATCTGCTCCGGCGTTAGGTGATCCGGGTTCGGATAAGCAAATAAATGTCCTTCATAATCGAAATAAAGAACCTGAAAGGTATCTGCAAGCCCTTCGACAAAATGGTCACCTAGTTCCGGATCTACTCCCCACATATTCAAGTTTTCGGCTTCTTCGCCATAGACAGTTTTTTTAGCAATTGGCAGCATGATTGTCTTGCTATCGGGATTTCCAGCCAATCGCACCTCAATTTCAGAACCATTCATCAGCTTCACCATTTTTATCAATCTGATCACTCCCAAATTGGATTTATATAATAATCATATAACATTCATGCAAGATTCCGGATTGGCCTAACTTTCAGCTTGATATGGCGTACAATAAGTGTATATATCTTGTTGTAGCAGTTGAAGGTTTCACTTTAAACAATGGAGTGATTATAATGGAAGTTGCCTATACGCCAAAACTTATAGCGAAGAAACTAAATGTCAGTACGACCACCTTGCGAAGGTATGAAGAACAAGGCTTGATACCGGAAGTACCAAGAACAGGCAGCAACCGCAGATGCTATACTTCTACTCATCTGCAAGCTTTTGTTACCATTCGAGCAATGTTGAAAGGACATGATATTCCTGTCGTCTACGAGGCGATGAGAAAAATAAAGCATGGGCAGATAGTAGAATCCCTCTGGCTAATCAATGCTCAACAACATAACATTCAAATGGAAAAACAGCGAGTGGAAGAAGTACTGACAATGATCAAACAAACCGACTTCTCTGGATTTAGAAATATGAAGGTAAGTGATGCAATGACGATCGGTGAGGTTTCAGCCATTGCCGGTGTCAATCCCTCCGCCATAAGACATTGGGAAAAAGAAGGGCTGATACGTTCGAGGAGAAATGAAGAAAATGGGTACAGAGTGTTCACATCGCATGAATTAAGAAAAATTATTGTGATCAGTTCCTTAAGAAAAACGGTCTACTTCATAGAGAGCATGAAACAGTTGCTTGATGACTTAGAGTCGCAAACGATGGCTTCCATAGAAAGATCCTTTCAGCTAGCTCTGAAAAAACTGAATGATCAGCTATTCCTGCAATATCAAGGAGTCGCCGAATTGATGAGCTATATAAAAAAATGAAAGCAGCATAAAACCAATACGAATGAACATATATGCAGCTAAAGGAGGACCATATGCATGAAGTCTCAAACCTCTGACTGTATTAAAATCCCGCCAGGATTTTGGGCAGGATTACATCAACTAGGGATTGACGCATACGACCTAGCTCGGAAAGCTCGTTTGCCGCTCACCATAAGTTCAGAACCAATAGTCACATCGGCCCAATACTTCGCGATCTGGCAGGCTTATTCCGATCTCATTGGCGAGACTGCTAAAGGAATCATCAAGCTTGCTACCGTCTTTGAAACCGCGAAGTACCCGCCGACCGTCTTAGCGACTTACCACGCTCGCGACTACCGTGATGCCCTCAACCGAATGGCTCGGTACAAACAGCTATGCCCCCCTGAAGTCTTGCGTATCACTGAGGCTGGTGAGCTTTGTACAATCGAACTGGAATGGCTCCATATCGAGGAACCCGGTCCGCCGATGCTGATTGGTATCACGCTGGCATGTCTTCTGGAGCTTGGGCGCCGAGGTACAGGTCAACCTTTGACGGCGCGATCGGTCGAATTTTCGCACGCAATGGGCGACGTACAGGTACTTGAAGCTTACTTCGGCTGCCCCATCCGGATTGGCGGAAAATATAATCGGTTGACGCTTGATCGAAGAGATCTGGACCGGCCCTTTGTCTCGTATAACGAAGAACTGCTGGAGATCCTAACTCCTGCACTGAACCGATCGTTGGATGACCAGCAGCGCAGCCGCTCAACTGCCGAGATGGTCAAATGGATTTTGAAACGCAGCCTATCAGGAGGGCGTCTCGACATTCATGCTGTCGCGATGGAGCTCAGTATGAGCGATCGGACCTTGCAGCGCCGGCTTACTGACGAAAACACGAGCTTCAAGCATCTGTTGACACAAGCTCGACATGAGCAGGCACGAGAGTACTTGGCAGACCCTACGATCGATATTAAAGAAGTGGCTTTCTTGATCGGATATGAAGATCAGAACTCGTTTTACCGTGCCTTCCGTCTTTGGGAAGGTGATACTCCATCAAATTGGCGTACTGAGCATGCAGGTACAAACTGCTGAGTTTTATGATTTGGCGTGTTGAACAAGAATTTTGGCGCAGTAGGCTAGTTACCGAACAATCCAGACAAGGTAATATAATCACTATCCGGAGAACATACTTGATAAGTTAATGAATAGGAGAACTATATTATGGATATGGGATTATATAATAAAACAGCTTTAGTTACTGGATCAACGAAAGGTATAGGTAAAGCAATAGCCATTGAACTTGCCAAAGAAGGTGTACATGTACTTATTAATGGACGAAATGAGGAAGAGGTAGAACGAACTGTAAATGAAATAAAGTCCAATTTTCCGGATACCTCTCCTAAAAATGCAACAGCCGATATTGTGGATATTGGGCAAAGAGAAGCTTTATTCGAAAAGTACCCCCATATTGATATTTTAGTTAACAATATGGGAATCTATGAAATTATGAAATATGAGGACGTTGACGATGAAATATGGGAAAAGTACTTCCGTACTAATGTTCTTGCTGCAAATGGGTTATCTAAATTCTATTTACCTAAAATGTTGAAAAATGACTATGGCCGTATTATCTTTATTGCGAGCGAAGAAGCAATTATGCCTTCAGGACAAATGCCCCAGTATTGTATGACAAAATCGATGCTATTATCATTGTCAAAAAGCCTCTCTAAATTAACAATAGGGACAGAAGTTACAGTCAATACGATCTTGCCAGGACCCACACTCTCTGAAAATGTACATCAAATCATTGAAGGCATATACCCTATTGAAGATATGACCTTTTCAGAAAAAGAGAAGCAGTTTATGACGACAAACCTGCCTCAATCTGAAATACAGCGATTCATCAAGCCTATTGAAATAGGCAGACTAGCTGCATTTGTATGTAGTCCTTACGCCTCCGCATTTAAAGGTTCTCCCATCCGCATGGATGGTGGAATGGTTCCGACAATATATTAAATCGTTCTACATGAACCTTGAATTTTATTTCAAGGTTTTTATTTTTGTATTCGTACATAGAACCATTGAGGTATCGAAAACTACGGAGCTTATGGTATTATCTGTAATAATAGTTGCTTTTACAAGAGCGAATGAGGTGGGAGCAGTTGCTGAACCAAGTGTTGCTTGTTGCGTTGTTTACGTTCGTTATTCATCTTTCAGAGACACTTACCTACGCGCTTCGTTCAGCGGGTGTTCGTCTGGGGAAGCTGGCGGTTGCTTTATCTTTATCCGGAATTATTCTTCTGGTTTCTAGAACGGCCAATATGGTTCAGGCTCCGCTCACAGGGAAAATTATCGATTATGCTAAGAGCCATGCCGATTATAATGTGCTAGATCAGCTGCGAATTATTATTGGCGCCTCGACGCTTGGAACTCTAGCAGCCTTGTTACTCTTCCCGTCAGCTGTTTTCCTATCTTCTAGAATCATTTCCCACTTTGAAGTGGCGGGCTCGATTCCTCAAATGGTTCGGTCTTCAGTATCCTTTCAAAAGCTGCATAATGCTCGTCATCATTTGCGTGCTCCGAAATTATCAATGCTGTCACGACTGAGAATCGGCGGTATTCCCAAAAGGCTGGTTATCCTTAACGCCGTGGTAACGGCGATTTATACGATTGGAGTATTGGCCGCACTATTGGCATCCACCCTTACTATTGAAAACCAGACTGCTGCGCTGCAATCCTCTGGTTTAATTAACGGGATTGCAACCATTTTGCTGACGATCCTGATCGATCCGCAAATCGGCTTGGTTACGGATAAGGTGCTGCGGGGAGAAAAAGAGGTCGCTGCTCTGAATAAAGTATTTGGTTTGCTGATGATTTCCAGATTAATAGGAACGTTGCTCGCCCAGCTACTGCTTGTTCCGGCGGCCTATTGGATTACATGGATGGCATCGATAATCTAGTATTGAATTTATGTGGTCAGCTTCTCAATTGCGGCTGCAGGCGGTATTGCTTGGGACTGACGCCGTAGAAGGCGCTGAAATGGCGCGTAAACGGGTGGATTGACGTATAGCCGAGTCGCTCTGCGATTGCCGTTACGCTCAATTCGCTCTCCAGCAGGAGGTTGGAGGCCCGTCTCATCACCAGCTTGTGATGGTAAGCCTTCGGAGTGAAGCCGGTCTCGCGTAAAAACAGCGCATGAAAATAGGTTCGCTTCAAGCCGCAGAAGCGCCACCATGTCTCCACGGATTCGCGCTGCTCCGGCTGCGCATTCAAATGTGCAAGCAAGCGGACGATCCGGTAATCGGTGGGCTGGTGCGTATGGATCGTGTTGTACCACTGAAGAATCCACGCATAGAGCAGGCTGTTCATCATTTCCGCCCGGTAAAACAGTGAATCGTTGTAGAGCTTGGCGAGCATAACGAAGGAGTCGTAAAGCTCGGGATAAGGCTGCAGCGAAAAAACGCTCGGCAGGCTGTTCAGCTCATCACAGTCAAGGGAAGCCGCTACTGTACCCAGCTCGAAAGGCTCGGGAGCATAAATAAACGTTCGATTGAGAGAGACGGGATGCTGTTGTTCCCATAAATCACAATACAAATTATGCGATGACAGTGGATGACCAGAAGAAATATGGAAGGCATGAGGCTCCGCTGGGCGTAGAAAAATGAGGGTGCGGTTGTCGATCGGATAATGTTTTCCGTTAATCTCCATCTCCCCCGGGCCGTCCGTAAACAGATGAAAGGCATAGACGCTGCAGACACGCAGCTTCTCGTTAGAGCTCCCGTCATACAGGTAATACATAGAGTCCCCGACATAAGGCGCAATCTCGTTTAGCTTCTTCAAGCGCAATCCCTCATTTATGTTTGATTACTTCTCATTTCTAAAATTAGCGGATGAATCGTCAACTTAATGGATGTCTAAGCAAATACGAGTTCCTATATAGATGATACAATAGCTTAACTATTAGGGAAAGCTTCTTTGCTGTTTTTTACGGATCAATTAACAACATCAATCCTTAATGCTGGCAGGCTATTAAACGAGTTAAGGGTCAGGTGAAGAAGGAGGAATGCCTTTGCGGTTTCAAGAGCAGGTAGTGGTGGTAACGGGCGGCGGCTCGGGCATCGGGGAAGTAAGCGCGAGACTGTTCGCAGCAGAAGGCGCGCGTGTGGTCATTGCCGATTGGAACGAGGCTGAAGGTCAGCGGGTTGCCCAAGCGATTAATGATCACTACCCACTTGTGAAAGGGCTTCCAACTGCTGCCGCATTTCAAACGGATGTTTCGCAGGAGAAGGCGGTCGTTTCGCTTATGGAGCAAACGCAGCGAGCCTTCGGCCGTCTCGACGTGCTGTTTAATAATGCCGCGGTGATTCATCCGAAGCCGCTGGAGGAAATAGAAGAGCAAGTCTTCGACCGCTTGCTCGCCGTTAACGTGAAGGGCGTATATCTCATGATCAAGCACGCTTTGCCGCTGCTTCGCCAAACGAGCGGTGCTATCGTGAATATGGCTTCGCTCAACGGGCTGGTCGGCCAGCGCCACAATCCGGTCTATTCCGCCTCCAAAGGAGCGGTCATTGCCATGACCAAGGCGCTGGCGCTGGACTATGCCGCGGAGGGCATACGGGTCAACTGCGTATGTCCGGCAGGCGTAAGCACGCCGCTGCTGGAGTCGTGGACGCAGCAGCAAGAGGACCCCGCAGCCACGCTGCAGGCCTTAAAAGCTATGCATCCGCTTGGGCGTCCGGCGACCTCGGAGGAAGTGGGGCAGGCGGTATTGTACTTGGCATCGAAGCAGGCTTCATTCATTACCGGCATCGCCTTGCCTGTCGAAGGCGGCGCATCGCTCGGCTACTAAACCAAATCATAGGGAGAGCTAACGATGAAAATTACAAAAGTAGAAACGTTTGTGCTGCATGTGCCAATTGATCCGCCGATAACCGATGCCATTAACGTTGCGACGCATTGGGGACTGTCGGGCGTTCGTATTTTTACGGATGAGGGGTATGTCGGCTATGGCTATACCGGAACCTGCGCGCATGGCGACGATATGATTGTCGATACGATTGACCGTTATTATGCCCCTGAGCTGATCGGCAAGGACCCATTTATGGTTAAGGAAATATGGGATACGCTGCGTTATGGAAAAATGCATTGGATTGGACGGGCCGGCATTACGCATATGGCGCTTGCCGCAGTTGATATCGCGCTGTGGGACATTATGGCGAAGGCTTCAAATAAACCGCTATGGCAGTATCTCGGCGGCCATAAATCGAAGGGCATCAAAGCTTATAACACGAACGGCGGCTGGCTTAACTGGTCGAAGGAGCGCTTGCTGAAGGATGTCACGGACATTGTTGAGCAAGGCTTTACCGGCGTGAAAATCAAGGTAGGCAAGTCCGATCCGCATGAGGATTATGACCGGGTGAAGGCGGTCCGCAAAGCCATCGGCGACAAAACGATCTTTATGATCGACGTCAACCAGCAGTGGAATATCAATACGGCGATGACCTGGGGCAAGAAGCTGGAGGAGTTTGACCTTTTTTGGCTGGAGGAGCCGCTGAACCCGGACGATATTATGGGCCATAAGAAGCTGGCCGATGCGCTGAATGTTCCGATTGCACTTGGCGAGCATGTGTATTCGAAATATGCGTTCCGAGATTATATCCATCAAGGCGCCATCGAATATTGCCAGGTTGACGTTACGCGGGTTGCGGGCATAACCGAATGGCTTCAGGTGGCGGGACTGGCTGCTTCGTATGACATTCCAATTTGTCCGCATGTCGGCGATATGGGACAAATTCATCAGCATTTGGTAGCTGCTACACAAGGCGCGATCATGCTGGAGTACATTCCGTGGATCAGGTCGATTTTCGTTGAGCCGGCAACGGTTAAGAACGGGCATTACGTGCTGCCGGAGCTGCCGGGAGCATCCACTGAAATTATTCCTCGCTATTTTGAAGAATACCGCATTCGCTAGCCATAGGCAGAGAGGAGCTTGCTGATGAGACTTCAGGGTAAAATCGCTCTTATTACCGGGGGCGGATCAGGCATTGGGAAAACAACGGGCGAGCTGTTCGCCAGAGAAGGCGCGACTGTCATTATAAACGACATTGATGCGGCCAAAGGGCGGGAGACGGAGCAAAGCATCCAAGCGGAGGGCGGAAGCGCGCTGTTCCTGCATGCAGACGTAACCGATTCGGAATCCGTTCGCTTAATGGTCGAGGCGGCAATTCAGGCGTACGGCCGTATTGATATTTTGTTCAATAATGCCGGTATTAGCGGTGTTGGGGCCATTCACGAGATTGAGCCGGAAGCGTGGGACCGGGTCATTCAGGTTAATCTGCGCGGCGTATTCCTGCCGTCGAAGCATGTAATCCCTTATATGATGGAGAGGAAAGTCGGAAACATTATCAATATGTCTTCGTGCATCGCCGAGATTGGCCTTGCGCGCAGAGCCTCCTATTCTGCTACCAAGGGCGCGGTGCTCGCCTTAACGAAATCCATGCAGGTCGACTATGCCAAATATAATATTAGAGTCAATGCGGTGCTGCCGGGAACGATCATGACGCCGTTCGTAGAACAATATTTGCACAGCTCTTACGAGGACCCGGAGCTTGCGATTGCAGCCATTAAGACAAGGCAGCTGAGTGGCGAGCTGGGCAGACCAGTGGACGTGGCGAACGCGGTACTGTTCCTTGCTTCCGATGAATCCTCTTTTATGATGGGCTCGCCGTTATATATCGATGGAGGCGTTGTGTTCGGCAAGGATGCTTAACAGAACAAATGAAGGGATGGTAGGAATAGATGAAGCTTGTAACGATAGAACAAGGCGGTCAATTCAAACTAGGAGTCAAGGTTAATGAAGGCATTATCGATATAGAATCGGCGCTGGAGCGTCTGCCTAACGCGGATGTGCCTGTAGACGTGATGGCTTTAATCGAAGGCGGAAAGAAGAGCCTCGACGACTTGGCGGCGTACGTGGATCAGGTGCTGGGATCGGCGGAGCTCTCAGAGGCTGCGCTTCTGGATGAAGCGACCGTACAGTTCGGGCCATGCGTGACGAGGCCCAACAAAATCATTTGCGTAGGCTTGAATTATAGGAAGCATGCGGTTGAGACGAACGCGCCCATCCCGCAATATCCCATCTTGTTCAATAAATTCAACAACACGCTGACAGGTCATGGGAAAGAGATTTCGCTGCCAGAGAGGGTCACCTCACAAGTGGATTACGAGGCCGAGCTTGTTATCGTAATGGGGCAAAAGGCCAAGTATGTAAGCAAGGAAGCTGCACTAAGCCATGTATTCGGCTATTGCAATGTAAATGATTTGTCGGCGCGTGATCTTCAGATGAGGACCCAGCAGTGGCTGCTTGGCAAAAGCTGCGACGATTTCAGCCCGCTTGGCCCTTATTTGGTTACGGCGGACGAGGTTGGCAACCCGAATGAGCTGGAAATTAAATGTATCGTGAACGGAGAGGTGCGCCAGCATTCGAATACCTCCGATATGATTTTTGCATGCAATGAGGTGGTCAGCTATATTTCGCAGCATATGACGCTTGAGCCAGGCGATATTATTTTGACAGGCACCCCTGAGGGCGTTGTGCTTGGTTATCCGGAAGAGAAGCAGGTTTATTTGAAAGACGGAGATATCGTCACAATCGAAATTGAGAAGCTGGGCAGCCTGACGAATCGACTTGTCAGCGAGGCATACACAATCTAATAGTTGGGGGATGGACACGGCATGAATCGTTCAAGGCTTTGGTATTCGGGTCCTGCGGAGAGCTGGAAGCAAGGGCTGCCGATCGGGAATGGCAGAATTGGCGCTGTTATTCATGGGGGAATTGAGCAAGAAACATGGAGCATGACGGAAATTACGTATTGGTCAGGGAAAACAGAGCGTATTCAGGGAATTGGCGGCGGCAAAGCGGATTTGGAACGGATGCGGGAGTCGTTTTTTCAAGGGGATTTCAACGAGGGTGACAGGCTTGCCAAGCTAGCTCTGCAGCCCAAAAAGGGCAACTTCGGTACAAATCTCTCCGTATGCGACGTCATTCTGCGCTTTGATCAGCCGGGTGAGCAGCTCGTGCGCGAGCTGAGTTTAGAGGAGGCGCTCGCCCAGGTATCCTATCAGACAGCTGGTGGACAAATGAGGCGTGAAACGTTCGCTACGCATGCGGAAGGCGTCGTTGTATCGCGTATCAGCGGCAGCGAAGCGGGCTCCGTTTCGTTTGCGCTAAGCGTGACGGGACGAACGAACTCGTTCACATCCGCAGCATTGGACGGCGATACGGTTGTTTTTCAAGGACAGGCGACGGAGGATATTCATAGTGACGGAACTTGCGGCGTATTTTGCGAGGGCAGAATTATGATCGTCGCCAAGGGCGGCAGTGTGCAAAGCACGGCTGACGGAATTGAGGTATCCCATGCGGATGAGGCAGTCATTTATTTTACCGTGAATACGGATTATGGCCAAGTCGATAGCCATTGGAGGACCGCAGGCGATAGTCAGATCAAGGCAGCAGCAGATAAAGGTTATGAGATCCTCAAGCAAGAGCATATTGCGGACTATCGTGAACTCTACGGCAGGGCATCCATACAGTTGGATGATTCGGATAGCGACACCATCCCGACGAATGAGAGAATCAAGCGGCTGCGGTCGGGACAGCAGGAGGATCCCGGCTTGATCGTTTTATTTTTCCAATATGGACGTTATTTAACGATTGCAGGCACACGCGAGGACTCGCCGCTGCCGCTGCATTTGCAAGGCTTATGGAATGATGGAGAAGCGAATCGGATGGCATGGAGCTGCGATTACCATCTAGACATTAACACGCAAATGAATTATTATCCGGTCGAGATTTCCAATTTGGCAGAATGCCATGTTCCGTTGATGAATTACATCGAACGCTTGTCCGTGGCGGGCAGGCTGGCAGCGCAGGACTTCTACGGCTGCGAAGGCTGGGTAGCGCATGTGTTCTCCAACGCATGGGGCTTTGCCGCTCCGGGATGGGAAACGGGCTGGGGGCTTAATGTGACAGGGGGATTGTGGATTGCCACTCACTTGAAGGAGCATTATGAATATGGTCTTGACCGTTCATTTCTGACGAAGCAGGCATATCCCGTACTGAAGGAGGCGGCAGCGTTTTTCCTGGATTATATGATCGTGCATCCAAGTTTAGGCTGGCTTGTCACGGGCCCGTCCAACTCGCCGGAGAACAGCTTCTATTCGGGGAAACAGGAGGAAGGTGCTCAGCAGCTCTCAATGGGTCCGACAATGGATCAACAGCTGGTAAGGGATTTGTTCACATTCTGCCTTGAGGCAGCCGAGCTGCTGCAGACCGATTTGGAGCTTCAGAAGAAGCTGAAGCACGCGATAGCGCTGCTTCCGCCGCTCATGATCGGCAAGCGCGGCCAACTGCAGGAATGGCTGGAGGATTATGAGGAGGCGCAGCCAGAGCATCGTCATTTGGCGCATACGTACGCATTGTATCCGAGCAGCCAGATTACACCGCTGGCGACGCCGGAACTAAGTGCTGCGGTGAAGCAGACGCTGCTCGGCCGGATGCAAACCGACGAGCTGGAGGATATTGAATTTACGGCGGTGCTGTTCGCTACGGGCTTCTCAAGGCTGTACGAGGGAGATCGCGCGCTTAAGCATATTAACCACTTAATCGGGGAGCTGTGCTTCGATAACCTGCTGACTTACTCCAAGGCCGGCGTTGCGGGCGCCGAGACGAATATCTTTGTCATTGATGGCAATTATGGCGGAACCGCTGCGGTTGCCGACCTGCTTCTGCAGAGCAGCGCAGGAGAAATAAACCTGCTCCCTGCGCTCCCGAGCACCTGGCCCACAGGCTCGTTCCAAGGCTTGCGTGCCAAAGGCAATGCAGAGGTCGATGTTCGGTGGGAGAATGGGGCATTGGTGGAAGCGACCATAAGAGCATTCTCTGAAGGAAATACGATTATAAGGCGGGGAGACCAATCGGTAGCGATCACGCTGTCCCCGGGGCAGGTGTACACGCTGGACCGGCAATTGAATGTGGTACAGGGGCAAGTGGAAGCCAGATCTTAAGCGATTGAAACGGAATGGACAACTACTCATTTAGAATAGTAGTTGTCTTTTCGCGTGAGTAGGGTATTATGAATGAGCGAAGTTTTTTTAGAGGAAAGTATAGGCTATCAATCTAATGTAAGCGCTATTATTTAGAGAAAGGTGGGTTGACCGTGCCAAAATACTCGACTATATTTCGCAAATTTCTTATTTCTTATCTAATCATTTTGATTATACCCAGCATTGCGGGCTTCGTTTCCTATCGTACCTCCATCTCGGTAACGGAATCCATCTCGATTGAGAATAGCGTGACGCAGCTGCAGAGAAGCCAGGAAATTTTGGAGAGACGGATGGACGAGGTTGAGGGATTTACAAGGCAGCTGGCGCTGAATCCTGACTTAAATAAATTAATGAACGAGAAGAAAATTGACGATTTAGTCAACGTGTACGGAATCTGGAGCTTGGTCAGGCAGGTAACGCCGTTTAGCCAGACGAATGACTTTTTACAGAACTATTTTATCTACTTAAATAATTACGATGTTATCTTTACGCAGGGGTCCGCTTATTTCCGGCCTGAGCACTATTATCAGAATTTCCGCTACAATGACCTGACGCTGGAGCAGTGGAAGAGCACGATACTGGACCAAACACATCGCAGTGAAATTAAGCCCTTAACCCCGTTTATGAGCAATGCAAGGCAGACTTCTGTAGTCACGTATATGCAGTCGCTTCCGCTCGACAGTTTTAGCGGCTCATCACCGGCTACCGTTGTTGTTATGATAGATGAAGAGAACATTTCCAGTCTGCTCGCCGGACTCGAGGATCGTTATGGCGGATGGGCTCATATCAGCGACGCGAATGGAAATACCGTTGGGCTGCGCGGGATTAATGAAGAGGATGCCCGCAAGCTGACCTCGGATTCCCGCCTGCTGCCAGATAAGGTCAGCCAGTTCTATAATGACGATCTAGTCATTACGATCCATTCCAAAAAAAATGGCTGGATTTATCGTGCGGGTATTCCTAAGCTGGTGCTGATGGAAAATGCAAATCAAATTAAGCATATTACTTGGTTCGTTACAGGTGCAGCGTTGCTGCTTGGCTTGCTGGTCGGACTGCTTCTCTCCTATCGGAACAGCGCACCAATCAACCGCCTACTCTCCGTCATGAAGGAGCAGTTCGGCAAGGATGGCGTTGCCGTTCGCAATGAATATGATTTCCTGCAAGGTAATTTTTCCAATATTATAACGAGCAACCGCCTTCTCGAAAATGAATTAAAGAGGCAGCTGCCGCTGGTCAGGGATGGATTTCTGAAGCGGCTCATAGCCGGGGAATTCCAGACCGTAGATGAAATTACAGCCGCCGCCGTACAAGCGGATACGAGGTTTGATTCAAGTGAGGGTTTTGTTGGCATTTTGCAAATTAACGGGTATTCCGGCATGGATAGCGTGGAAATCCTGAATGAGCTGTATGCGGCAAGGCTAATTTTGAAGCAGAACCTCTCTGAACTCGATGGCCAGCTGCATATGACAGATTTGGGTTCGGATCGGATTGTCATTATTCTTACCGCTCTAACGGAGGAGCAAGGTTGCGAGTCGGCGAAAGAACGCATGAATGATACGCTCGAGAAGCTTTCTGATATGGTATACAGCGAGTACAAAATTTCAATTACGGCCGCATTCGGCGGTTCCTTCTTTGCGATGATCGATGTCAGCCACTCTTATGAGCAGGCGAAGCAGACGATGGAATATGCCGAATATAACAGCAAAAAAAGCATCATATGGTTCAACGGTTCGAGGCTTGAAACGGCAACGTATTATTATCCGATGGATATCGAGCAGCGCCTGATCAGTACGATCCGTGCCGGTGATCCGGAAGAAGCAAGACGGATGGTCTTGTCGGTCATGGAGAAAAATATGGAAAACCACCAGCTCTCCGCCGAGATGAAGCAGCAGCTGGTGGGCGAGCTTAAGGGCACGCTTCTCAAGCTGCTCGACCAGAAGGCCTTTATGGAATCAGAGCTGCTGCATGCGTTGAAAAATCAAATTATTAGTATTCAGGCCTCCAATGCGATCTCTGTCATTCAGGATGAGATCTTGGCAATCGTGGATGCGCTATGCGGTGTCATCAATAGCAAGAAAAATCATGCCCATATTCAAATGGTCGAGGAGATCAAGCAATTCATAGCCGAAGCCTATAGCGATTCGGAGCTGACTCTTTACCGCATTGCCGAGAAGGTAGAAAGGCCGGAGAAATATATTTCTCAATTGTTCAAGGAAGTAACGGACACGAACGTATCCGATTATTTGGAGATGATTCGCATTGAGAAGGCTTCCGACCTGTTAAAGAGCAATGCCTGTACGGTCGACGAAATCGCGGCTCGTGTCGGGTACAACAGCTCTCACTCCTTCCGCCGGGCATTCAAACGGGTGATGGGAGTCGCACCAAGCTCATATCGGCAATCGATCAAAATATAGGCTATCGTTTTTTAACGCGTAAGGAGAGGATCGGGTTGAAGAGAGCAAAGGTTGGCCTAGTGGCGCTTGTCACGCTCTTCGGCTTGCTGTTATCCGCATGCTCGCAGAGTAACGGAGCGACAGAAACCGAAGTGGCCCAAGGGACAGGCAAAGCGCCGGCCTCTTTGGATAAGCCGGTGGAGATCAGCGTTTTTGCCCAACAGGATTTGGGCATTGATTTAAAAACAAATGATTTCAGCAGATTTCTTGAGGCGAAATTTAACGTTGCCTTCGACTGGGACGTTGTTTCCATGGATGGGGCCAGAGAGAAGCGGCAAATTTCACTGGCTAGCGGAGATTTTCCGGATGCTTATATTTTAACGTCGTATATTGATCAATTCTCGCAGTCCGATGTGCTGAAATATGGTAAGCAGGGCGTATTTCTGCCGCTAAACGAGCTTATTGAGCAATATGCGCCCAACATTAAGGCTGCGATGGAGAAGGAACCTGCCCTGAAGGCTTTCAATACGGCGCCTGACGGCAATATCTATGGTCTCGTCGCATACAGTGAATGCTTTCATTGCTCCTATCCGAACAAGATGTGGGTCAATACGAGCTGGCTGGAGAAATTAGGGCTTGAGATGCCCCGTACGACAGAGGAGTTCAAAGCGATGCTCGAAGCCTTTAAGCAAAAGGATCCCAATGGCAATGGACTTCCGGACGAGGTTCCGCTTACCGGTTCCATTGAGGATTTTGGCGTCCATATTATTCCTTACCTAATGAACGGTTTTATTTATGATGACGACCGCCAATATTTGTTCATGTCCAATGGCAAAGTGGATACCGTGGCCGATAAGCCGCAGTGGAAGGAAGGCATCGCCTACATTAAAACGCTTTATGATGAGGGATTAATTGATCCGGGGGCATTCATTCAAAACGCAGAGGCGCTCAAAAGAATTGGGGACAATTCGGATGAGGTTATCCTTGGGGCTGCCGCCGCTATGCATCCGGCTATTTTTGTAAGCGAGCGGACTAGGGACTATGCACCGCTGCCGCCGTTGACCGGCCCCTATGCTTCTTATGCTACTTTCGAGAGCTCAGGCATACAGCCGGGTGCGAAGTTTGTTATTACGAATAGAGCGAGCGCTGAAGCGCAAATCGCTTTAATTCGGATGGTGGATTATATGTATACGCCTGAAGGCCAAACGATGGCGCAAGCCGGACTTGAGGGAGTTGGGTGGAGGAAGCCGCAGGCTGGAGAAAAAGCGCTGGATGAAAGTCTTGAGCCTAGGTTCTCAAACCTTATCCCGATAGAAAACGCGAAGCCGACCAATTCCGGTTGGAGCGGGATGGCGCATTTCTATATGCCAAGGGACTATCGCGAGAGCTGGGTGGCTAGTCCAGACATCTACGATGCTGACGGCTATGAGCGCCGCCTTCGCGATGCCACGCTGCTGTATGAAGGGCATGAGCCGAAGGAGCTTTATCCGATGTGGAAGGTGTGGATGGACCCGGAAGAGGCAGATGAGGCGGGCATACTCCAGACGAATCTTGCCAATTACATTGACCAAAGCATGATCCAATTCATCACCGGCAATTTGGAGCTGGATAAGGATTGGGATAATTACGTGCTCGGGCTCCGCGGCATGCAGGTGGAGCGTTACGTTGAAATCATGCAAGCCGTTTACGATCAATCGTTGGGCACGGATAAATAAAACGATAAACGTTAACCATACCCTTACCAAGAAGATAGCGAACAATCATCTTTTTAATCAAACAGAGGTTATTCCAACAAGCAGCTTATGGCTTGCGGGAATAACCTCTGTTTTTTTTTGCGCGTGTTCGCCCAGCAGCATCCCGCGAAAACGGGAAATGTACGGCAGAACGGCGAGTTGCCCCCCTGAAACCGCCGATTTTGTACGTTAAAATACCCAAATGTACCTGTTGGGAAGTGGTCTTTTTCTACTATGATCAGTCGTATAGAAAGCGCTACCATACATCTGGGGCCAGCTACTTAGGGGGGATTGTTCTGGGAAAAGAAATTGTACTGAATAACAAGACGTTAAACAAAAAGGGCAAACGGAGCCTTGCAGACGAAGCGGTAATCAGCTTCAAGAAGCATTGGCAGCTGTACCTGATTGTCATACCGCCTGTGCTGTTTTTTCTAATCTTTAAATATTATCCGATGCTGAACGCGGTTCTTGCATTTAAGGATTACAACGTGATTAAAGGCATCTGGGGAAGTCCTTGGGTCGGCTTTAAGAACTTTCAGCTGTTCTTCGATAATCCGATGTTCTGGACGCTTGCCAAAAATACGATATTAGTGAGCGGATATTTGCTGCTGGCAGGGTTCCCGATTCCGATCCTGCTCGCTTTGATGCTTAATGAGATAAGTAACGGGCGCTTCAAGCGGCTTGTCCAGCTCGTTACCTTCGCGCCTTATTTCATATCCACGGTCGTTATGGTGTCGATTATTATGCTGTTCCTCGCACCAAGACTTGGATTTGCCAATGTAGCGCTCAATTATTTCGGCTTCGATTCGGTTAATTTCCTTGGTGAGGCCAGCATGTTCCGATCCATCTACGTGTGGTCGGATATCTGGCAGACAGCAGGCTACTCTGCAGTCATTTATTTGGCCGCTCTATCGGGCATTGATCCGACGCTTTACGAGGCTGCGAAGGTGGATGGGGCATCGCGCTTTCAAAAGATTGTCCACGTCGATTTGCCTGGCATTTTGCCAACGATCACGATCATCTTGATTCTCAATGTAGGCAGTGTCATGGCGATTGGCTTCGAGAAAATTTATTTGCTGCAAAATCAGCTTAACATCGTCAATTCCGAAATTATCGCGACGTATGTGTACAAAATAGGGCTTCTAAACGCGAATTACAGCTTCGCAACGGCGGTTGGCTTGTTCAACTCATTAATTAATCTCGTGTTATTGTTTACGGTCAACGGCTTGGCCAAACGAATCACGAAATCAAGCATTTGGTAAAAGGGGAGTGCGCCTATGGCATCGGCAAAAATAGCAATGCAGACACCAAAGAGACAGACCATCAAAGATTCGATGGGCGATCGGATATTTATGATCGTTATTTATACCATTCTAACGCTGGTTCTGATCGCGGTCGTTTATCCGCTCATTTACATTCTTAGCAGCTCGATCAGCAGCCCGTCTGCGGTTACGTCAGGCCGCGTCTGGCTGTGGCCCGTCGATATTTCCTTCAAGGGCTTCAAGGTTTTGTTCGATACGCCGCAGATTATGCAGGGTTACGGCAATTCCTTGTTCTACACGGTGGCAGGAACGATGATCAGCGTCGTGCTTACCGTCATGATTGCGTATCCGATGTCGAGGAAATCGTTTTTTGGCCGGACCGTCATCATGATGCTCATTACCTTCACTATGCTCTTTAGCGGCGGCTTAATTCCGACGTATATGGTCGTCAAGGAGTTTGGCATGATCGATTCGCGGTGGGCGCTGCTCATTCCGAATGCCGTATGGGTATGGCAGGTCATTATTGCAAGGTCCTTCTTCCAGAACTCGATTCCGGATGAGCTGTTTGAAGCAAGCGAGATCGATGGCTGCAGTGACATCCGGTTTATGCAAAGTGTTGTCCTACCGTTATCCAAGCCCATTCTCGCCGTGCTCTTCCTGATGTATGGCGTCGGTCAATGGAATGCCTACTTTGATGCCCTTATTTATTTGAAGTCGTCTAATCTGTTCCCGCTTCAGCTTGTATTGCGCAGCATCATCATTATGAACAACAGCGCAAGCGTAACCGATGCGCTTAAGCAGGTGGAGAGGCAGCAGCTGTCAGAGCTGTTGAAATACTCGCTGATCGTTGTAGCTACGCTGCCTGTTCTAATTATGTACCCTTTCGTACAGCGTTACTTCGTACAAGGGATGCTGGTTGGTTCCGTCAAAGGCTAATGAGCCGCAGGGAGCGAAACAGCAAAGCAGCTAAGAGAGGAGGTGGTAGGTATGTAGCGTAAGCGATAGACCAGTTAAGGTTGACCCATCATAAATCGAAAAGGGAGCGAAAACATTTGAAAAAGAGACTAGTAAGCTTGTTGGCGGTCGTTATGATGACCAGCATGGTACTCGGCGCTTGCTCGACAGATAACAAGCCTTCCAATGCTGCAACAAACAAACCTCAAACGGAAGAGACGGGAGCAACCGCACCGGTTGAGATTAGCCTTTTTGCCGTACAGGAGACGAACATTGACCTGCCTACGAACAAATTCACCAAATTTGTTGAAGAGAAATTCAACATCAAGCTGAAGTTTGAATCGACGCCACCGGATGGCGCGAAGGAAAAACGCCAGATCTCACTCGCAAGCGGCGATTATCCGGATGCCTACATGCTGCCGGGTTATATCGATCAGTTTACGCAAGCTGATGTTGTGAAGTACGGCAAGCAAGGGGTGTTGGTGCCTCTGAATGATCTTATTGAGAAGTATGCTCCCAACATCAAAGCGGCCATGGAAAAAGACTCCGATTTGAAAGCGTTTAATACAGCGCCGGACGGCAATATTTATGGTCTTGTGGCTTACAGCCAGTGCTTCCACTGTTCCTATCCGAACAAAATGTGGATCAATACGAAGTGGCTGGATAAGCTGCAGCTGGAAATGCCAAAAACACCGGAAGAATTCAAAGCGGTTCTGAAAGCATTCAAAACGCAAGATCCTAATGGCAACGGCATTGCGGACGAAGTGCCGCTAAGTGGTTCGACGGAGGATTTTGGCGTACGCGTCATTCCATTCCTCATGAACGGCTTCGTCTATGACGACGACCGCAACTACTTGAACCTGACAAATGGCAAGGTTGAGTCGGCAGCGCTTAAGCCGGAATGGAAAGAGGGCCTAACTTATATCAAATCGCTGTATGACGAGGGCTTGATTGATCCAGGTGCATTCGCACAAAACGCGGAAGCATTCAAAAAAATCGGTGAAAACGGCGACGCTCAAATTCTAGGCGCCGGAGCCGGCATGCACCCTGCTATTTTCGTTAATATCGATGTAGGCAACACAAACTCTGCAGATTACAACCCGGTACCACCGCTTACAGGACCGCATGGCTCGTTTGCTACGCATGACGGCGGCGGCGTTGCTCCTGGAGCGAAATTCGTCATCACGAACAAAGCTTCGGAAGAACAACAAATTGCTCTTATTAAATTGGTTGATTACATGTTCACAGAAGAAGGACAAACGAACAGTGCTTCCGGCATGGAAGGCATTGACTGGAGAAAGCCGAAGGAAGGCGAAGTTGCGCTTGGAGAAGGCGTAGAGCCGAAGGTTGCAACGATTCCTTCGGTTGAAGGCGATGCGCCTCGTAATGCAGGCTGGAGCGGAACGGCTCATTTCTACATGCCGAGAGAATACCGAGACAGTTGGGTTCAAGGTACAGATATTTATGATTCTGCGAACTATGAGCGCAGATTGTACCAAGCGACACTGCAGTATCAAGGCCACGAGCCGAAGGAGCTGTTCCCGCTTTGGGCGATCTGGATCGATAACGCTGAGGTTGACGAGGCGAGCATTCTGCAAACGAACATCAAATCGTACATCGAGCAAAATGCGCTTCAATTCATTACAGGCAACAAAAGCCTTGAGAAGGATTGGGACAATTACTTAAAAGGATTGCAAGATCTGAAAATCAATCGTTACTTGGAGATTTTGCAAAAAGCATACGACCAATCGTTTAAATAAGGACAATTTCAAAGGATCAGGTTATTTATTGCGAGATAAAAACCTGATCCTATTTTACAACAAAAAGGAGATAAATAATGACGCAAATGGTGAAGAAATCACGATTGTGGCTGCTTGTCATCGTTTTGTTGACGGCCCAGCTGGGCATTGTGCTGCCAAAGGCAAATGTAGCAGAGGCGGCTAACAACGGCTTGGCCGCAAAGCCATACATGGGCTGGAGCAGCTACAGCCTCCAGGTGTTTACCGGAAATGGACAGTGGATTACCGCAGAGAATATTAAGGCGCAATCGGATATTTTAGCAGCATCGGTGGAGTAGTACGAGCAAGAGAGCCTTCCTGCAGTTGGGAGGGCTCTCTTCCATTTTTATCAAAGTGATTGAGTGGAGCGGAGTATACCACTAGTATGCATATTGATAAAAAGCAGTCTCAACTAAGCGTTCAGGCGAATAATTCCAGTGAGAATTCTTAGTAAACCGTTTAGGTGAGTAGTGAAAGTAAGTGGATTTAGTAAAAAGTTCTAGCCCGTAGCCCCGCCAAGCAGCTATCTTGTATTTTTGCAACGTAGAGGACCAAATAGTGTGTTAACTGGTGTGTATCTTGTACTTTGTACAATATAGATGCTTGCTTTTACGCCGAAATAGCCCCGAACGGGCAAAGTTAATGCAATGATACAACATAGATGTGTTTAAAGGACGAATTAGTCCGAAGTTAGTGTAAATGTGCAGGATAGAGCTATCACGCGGCGGGTCAGAATTAGGGAAGGCAATAGGAAAGAGAACAACCCGATTACTTTAAAGGTGAAGGAGCATTGCAATGATGCAGGACAAACAACAATTCAAGAGTTATTTTCAAATACGGCGAGGATTGCCGAATGTAACTCGTAAGCTGGTCGGCACTGACCCTATCGTTGTCGCTTTTATAGGCGGCTCTATTACTGAAGGGTATGGGGCTTCTGAGCCAGATGAGACAAGCTGGCGGGCGTTGACTGGAAGCTACTTGAAGGGAAAATACCTGCAAGGAACGGTGTGCTGTATAAATGCGGGGGTAGGAGGCACGACTTCTACCTTTGGTGCACATCGTATGACGGAGCATGTTTTGGCGAATGGCGAAATTGATTTGTTATTTGTGGAATTCAGTGTCAATGACGGGGAAGACCGCGAAGAGTCGATTAGAGGGATGGAGGGGATTGTCCGGCAGTGCAGACGTTTATCACCTCAGGCTGATATCTGTTTTGTTTACACAGCCGCAGCCAAAAACCTGTCAGTCGATATTCCTTTTAACATAGCGGTTCATGAGGAGGTCGCCTCTCATTATGAGGTTCCTTCCATTAACATGGCAGCAGGCATCCGTCAGTTGATTGAGGAGGGGGAAGTCCAATGGGAGGCGCTTGCTCCAGATTTAGTACATCCGAATGATGCCGGTTACGCGCAGTATGCCGTGTACGTGAAGGCTTTCTTGGAAGAGGTGCTCTCAGATCGCGTCACGGATACCATTTCGCCATTGACGATGCCGGCTCCTTTGACCATCGGAAATTATGAGTTTGGAGTGATGTTGGATGTAGGCCAGGTGGAGCAGCAGAACGGTTTTGAATTAACGAATGAGAAGCCGGAGTCATTGATCAACTGGCGGTATGACTTGGAGCATTTGTATTCAGACAACCCGAGTGCGGAATTTTCGTTCATCGCTGCGGGAAGAAGCACAGGGCTGCTGCTCTTGTGCGGCCCGGATACCGGCATATTCGAATACTCCTTAGACGGAGTAACCTTTCATGCGGTAAATTTGTTTGATGAATGGTGTCTGGGTGCATACCGGCCAATCATTGCGGTGTTTCAACTTCAAGCGGACGTTGCAAGCACGAGAGTCACTATCCGCAACACATCGCAAAAAGATGAACGAAGCACGGGGAATGGTTTGCGAGTGTTAAAGCTGCTGAGTAGAATACCGGAAGCAATATCAGGTGTTTCGATAGGCCTCGGAGTGAAATTCGGCATAGAACGATTTTAAACGCAAAAAACGCCGTTAGGCTACATTAGGGGCAATCAATAGCGGTTTTTCTTGTGTTTGCTCTTCAATGTGTTTTTGAACAATTGGTAAAGGTGGCGTATAGTGGATAATAGTGAATATGCATCGGAATTTGTTTAATGTTGCAGACAAGGGGGAACCAACCATGCAATCATGGAAGCGTACAATGTGGATCTTATGGTTCGGCGTTCTTCTTTGCAGCTCAAGCTACACGATGTCGGTTCCCTTCCTGCCGCTATTTCTCTTTGATCTTGGTGTCAAAGAGAGCTCCGTGAATCTATGGGCGGGAATTGTTCATTCCTCAGCATTTCTCGTAGGCGCGGTGATGGCTCCTTTGTGGGGTATGCTAGCCGATAAATACGGGAAGCGAAAAATGGTGATTAGAGCCGGTCTTAGCCTAGCCATCATTTATGCGCTGATCTCTTTCGTACAGACGCCGTGGCAGCTTGTAGGTGTTCGTATGCTGCATGGCTTTGTTGGCGGCTTCGTTCCTGCATCCATGTCCATTGTCGCCTCAGTTGCACCGAAGGAGAAGCTGGGCTGGAGCCTCGGAATGATGCAAGCGGGTACGATGACTGGCGGTATTCTCGGCCCATTGTTTGGCGGTCTGCTTGCTGAAGCCTTCGGACTGCGCCGCTCTTTCGTCGTGGCGGGCATCATCATAGCAGCAGCTACGATTGCGGTTATGATTTGGGTGAAGGAAGGAAAAGCAGAGCAGGCAGATGGGGCCACTACAGGCAAGAAGCAAGCAGAACCAGTTACTTACCGAATGGCCTTTCGCAATCGTGCACTCCTGAGCATGCTTCTTCTGCTTGCAACCTTCCAGCTTTCGGTCAATATGATTCAGCCGCTGATCACTTTGCATATCGCTAAGCTGCAAGGCGGATTGCAAGGGGCCGAGCTGTCGGCTGGCTTCGTACTCTCGCTTATCGGCATAGCGGGCATTTTAGCTTCCCCAATCTGGGGGAGACTAGGTGAGCGAAAGGGTTATTATCGTATACTCGTCTTTTGCCTGCTATCGGCAGGGCTGGTCGTCAGCATGCAGTTTTTTGTCCAAGGCTTATGGCTGTTCGCGATCGTACAATTCATATTTGGCTTGTTTATGGCAGGTATTGCTCCTAGTGTCAATACGCTTGTCGTGCAGAGCACGGATGAGCAGTTTAGAGGAAGATCCTTTGGCCTTACGACAAGCGCCAACCAGTTTGGGTCTATGCTTGGTCCGCTTATAGGCGGTCTGCTTGGGTTGGCTGTTGGGATTCATTGGATTTTTGTAGCGACCGGAATGATCATGTTTGCTGCCGGCATCAGTGTATGGCTGATGCGAAAACGCGAGCTTGGACAAGCAAAGACAGGACTAAGAGGCTTATAAGCTGAAAATGATAGAATGCACTCGTTCCTATTTGTCCTAAATTCTGTTATTCTAACGAAGAATAACAGAATTTAGGATGGAGGGTGAGGGGCTATCAAGTCGGTTACTGTTTATGATATTGCTAGGGAAGCTAACGTTTCAGTAGCCACTGTGTCACGTGTTATCAATAACACGGCTCCAGTGAAAAAGTCGACTAGAGATCGTGTTATGGAGCTGATTACGAAGCATCAATTCCAGCCTAATGCACTTGCTAGAAGCCTGTTTAAGAAAGAAACAGGGATGATTGGCGTCATTTTGCCCGATATTACGAATCCTTTTTTTCCTGAGGTACTCTCTGGTTTGGATCGGGAGGCTCGCAGCAAGGGGTATACGTTTTTTTTATGCGATACGGTCTCAACAAATGGAGATTCAGCAGAGCAGTATGTGAGAGAATCGCAATATTTGAACATTTTGATGGAGAAGCAGGTAGACGGCATTGTGATGATCGGCGGTCGAATTAATTTGACTAGACCAAGCAAGGAGCTGGTCAGCGAGGTTGTCGAGGCTAGCAAGCGTGTACCGCTGCTCCTTATTAATGGCAATCTTCCGGGCAAAGGGCTGAACCGCATCTATGCTGATGAGCGAGAAGGAGCACAGCTGGCGACCCAGCATTTAATTGATCTTGGCCATCGGGACATTGCGTTCGTTGGCGGCTACAGCAATATGTCCAATACGTCGGATCGCATCCAAGGCTTCATGAAAACAATGGAGTCAAATGGTCTGTCGATTCGCGAGGAATGGATACGCAATGGAGGCTTTTCCGTTGATAGCGGAAAGGTGTCCTTGAATGAGCTGCTTACGTTTGCGGATCGTCCAACTGCTATTTTTTGTGCAAATGATTTGGTTGCCATCGGTGTGATGAAGGCAGCTCATAAAGCGGGTTTATCGGTGCCGCACGATCTGTCGCTCATTGGGTTTGACGATATTCCGTATGCTTCTAACAGTATCCCAGAGCTGACCACAATATCGTTAAAATGTTATGAGGTTGGGCGAAGTGCAGCAGAGCTGCTGCACCAGATGATTACTAAAAAGAAAGTAAGCAAAAGCACCAAGTTAAGACCAGAGCTGATTGTGAGGGAATCAACCGCTCCGCCTCGCGGGTCGAAATAGCTCTTATGAAAATCGGTTTAAAAAAATACTATTGACAACGCTTTCATTGTTGCATAAAATCAAGATGAAAAAAGTTATTAAGTTTTCGCCAGTGGAAATGTAACCCGTTACATGAAAGCCGGAGGATTACCTTCAAAGCAAGTATCACGTAAATACACATCAGTGAACCGTACAGAAATTGTCTTCTGTTTATGCCGGTCATGGAGTGTATTTATTTTTAAGCATTTATGAAACGGGTTACATGAAACGGGTTACATATTTCGAGCACATTAGTCTATTTCTTTGGGGGTAGAGACATGTTCATGGAAACCAGTGCAGGAGCTGCCGTGCAATTCGACACGGAAGCGGTGAAAATTGAGGGCGTTCCTCAAATTTTGCTATGCGCCTCGTTGTTTTACTTTCGTATTCCGAGAGCGCTTTGGCAGGAGCGGATGGAGCAGCTCAAAGCATTCGGCTATAACAGCATCGATGTTTATTTTCCTTGGAACTACCATGAGACAGCTGAAGGAAATTGGGATTTCAGCGGGGAGAAGGATGCTGCTGCTTTCCTTGCAGCCGCGGCAGAGACAGGCTTGTATGTAGTGGCGAGGCCGGGACCTTATATTTGCTCTGAGTGGGACGGAGGAGCATTGCCTGCTTATCTGCTGACGAAGGGATTGAAGCTTCGGGATAATGATGCTGACTACTTAGGTTATGTTTCCAAATGGTTTGATCGCATTCTGCCTTTGCTGAAGGCAAGCCAATTGGGAGAAGGGGGGACAGTGATCGGTGTTCAGCTCGATAATGAGCTTGATTTCTATGATTGTCAGGACCCCAAAGGATATATAAGCGCACTGCGCGATATGGCTTTAAAGCATGGCATTACGGTTCCGCTCTTCGCCTGTGCAGGCCAAGGCGGCTTGCTGCAAGCCTCTGGACTTGCGGACAGCGTCGTACCGACATGCAATTTTTATCCGGATAATCGTGAGGATCAATTTGAGCAGAAGGTGCTTCATTACAAGGGAATTGTAGAGGAGCTGGGTTATCCGCTGCTAGTGACGGAAACGAACCGATCACATTATCTGCTGCGCAGACTGCTCTCTTGCGGGACTAAGCTTCTTGGACCGTATCTTCAAGTGTCAGGCACAGATTTTGGCTTTACGAATGCGACGAACAACTGGGGCAAGCCGCTCGCATTTATGACTTCGGATTATGATTTCGGAGGCATGATTTCTCCGGAGGGGCATATCCGTGGGGAAGCGTATGAGGGAAGACTGCTTGGTCGGCTGATCGCAGCCTATGGCGCTCCACTTGCGCAGGCTGCGTCCGAGAAAGATGTATCGGCGGAATGGGCTATTGCTGGAGACAGTGAAAGGGTAGCTGGACCCTATGCCTTGCAGCTAAATGGCGGAGGCACCCTGCTGTTCGTTACAAATTTGGATGAGCGGGATAAAGAGGTGTCGATCGTTAGCAGAGACGCTCCCAAGGCGACAGCTGCAGCTGCTTTTACGCTTAAAGGAGGACGTTCTCTAGCGCTCCCTTATCAAGTGCCTCTTGCCATATGGGGCAGCACGGGCATACTGGAGAGCGCCACTGTAGAGCTGTTTCTAGTGAAGCAAACCAGCGCGGGAGCAAGTCTTGTCTTTCATAGTGAGGGTGACGGGAAAATTAGTTTAGCGCTCGGAGAGCCGCTTGATGTGCAGGTTAATAATGCGGTAGCGGTGGCAGGCGAAGGAAAGCTTACTATCAGCTTCGATGGCGTGGAGGATAGCTGTATCACCATCATTACGCCCGATGCACGCAAGCTTAAGCTATTCATTACTAGCAGATTGAAAGCGCTTTATATTGATGGCGTAGATGAAGATAACGATCTGCTGCAGCACGGGGAGCCGTTGCAATACGAGGAAGGTATAGAGGAGGCAGCAAGCGATTGGCGTCTGAGCGTCTTTGCTGCTGCGGAAGCAATGACGGGGCAGTCACCTTCTGGGACCGAGCGATTGACAGCAGAAGAAGCGGATTATTTGGAGCAGGCAGGCATTTACCGAGGATTCGCATGGTATGAAGCAAAGGTACAGCTGCCGGAGGACAATAGGGTAGATGGACTGCTGATAAGGCAGGGCAGTGATGTCGTTTCACTCTACGGCGCTGGCCGCTATGTCGGTACCGTTGCTCCAGGGGGAGGGAGCTCCTTCCTAAAGCTGGATAGCGATTTAGCAAGCGGGGACATCCTAGCACGAGTAGAGATTTGGGGGCATTCAAATTTTGATGATGCCAGGCTCCCGGGACTGCGATTGCACGCGATGAAGGGGCTGACAGGAATTTCAGCTATAACGGAGCGCCACAATCTGAGCCGCAATTGGAGCGTCTACCGGGCTTCGGATCGAGTGCTGCGTAAGGAGCTTGTTGAAAGGCCTGATTGCCGTATGTGGCCGATCGTCAGCTTTGGAGGCTGGATGTCGCCGGATCATCCGGCATTCGAGTATTACCGCAAAAGCTTCCATGCATCAGAAACGGCCAGCTCCTGGACGCTGCATTTCGAGGGCATTCAGTCACTGGCGACACTGTTTGTCAATGGCAAGAAAATTGGAGCCGTACATCCGCTTGATCCTTATGTTGATATTTCGGAGCATGTGTCTGCTGGGGAAACGGTAGAGCTTACCGTATTTGTCGAACGCGTGCTCGCTCTGCCCTCAGGGCAGGTGTATCTGTATGAAGGCAATAAGGCTGGTGATTGGTCCATTACCAGTGCAGAGGAGAATGAGCTTCTCGCGCATGCGGTATCACAGCGTGCACATACACAATCGATAGAGCTGCCGGTTTCATTGGAGCCAGGAGAAGTCGCATGGCTGTATGCTTCAACGCGGAATTCGGAAGCGGGAGCAGGCTGGCGAGCGCGGGTAGTGGGCTCCGGTCTTAAGCTGACCGTATTTTTGGAGGGGCAAATTGTAGGGCGCCTATGGCTTCTGAGTGATTCGAATCGGCCGGTGCTTACAGGCGGAAGTCCCGATTCCTTCTATTTGCCGGGAGCTTGGTTTGAGGGCGAAAAGGGCGAATTGTCTATTCTACTGGAGGCCGTTGACCGGGAGAAGCAAGGACGCTTGGAGGCTATACAATTCATATCCGTCTAGCTTGTGACTACGAGGGGGATTTAGGATGGAAACGACCATGGTCGAAAGGGAGCCACAGAAAAAACTTCAGCGAATGGATGGCGGCAAGCTTAGACGATTTTGGAACAATAAAACACTGCTTCTCATGTGCGTGCCCGCCATTGTCTCTTTTTTCATTTTTGCCTATCTTCCAATGCCGGGCTTGTATCTTGCGTTTATTAACTACAATTATTCCGATGGCATCTTCAAAAGCCCGTTTGTCGCCTTTGAAAACTTTCGCTTTCTTGTCATTAATGGTGATCTATGGCGCCTCTCATTCAATACCGTTGCCTATAATTTGGTATTTATCGTACTCGGAAATGTGCTGCAAATCTTTGTAGCTATTCTGCTTAACGAAATTCGCCGGAAATGGTTCAAAAAAATAACACAAACGTTAATGTTCCTCCCGCATTTTATATCCGCCGTTCTGATTGGACTGATTGCCTACAATATTTTAAGCTACGATTACGGCTTGCTGAACGGTATTTTGCAATCGTTTGGCATGGAGCCTGTCAAGACGTACTCCGATCCGAAAATATGGCCGTTTATTATCGTACTGACCTACCTTTGGCAGTCGACAGGTTATGGCTCCATCATCTATTTTGCAGCGATTATGGGCCTTGATAATGAGATTATTGAAGCTTCAGAAATCGATGGTGCCAATGCGTTTCAACGCATTTTGTATATCGTGCTTCCGTGGCTTAAGCCAACCTTCATCATCCTGATGCTGTTTTCGCTAGGCGGTATTCTGAAAGGGAACTTTGGGTTGTTTTTCAACTTGGTAGGCGCTAATAATACGGCCTTGTACCCGACGACGGATATTATTGAAACGTATGTATTCCGCGCTCTCATGACGAATTTCAACTTTTCAATCGGCAGTGCTGTAAGTCTTTATCAATCCGTATTTGGTTTCTTTGTGGTATTAAGCGCCAACTGGCTCGTAAAGAAGACCTCACCCGAAAACTCGTTATTTTAGGAGGTGTCAACGATGGAAAAAACAGAAGAATCACGCAGTATTCGAACTGATGTCAGCGGTATGATCGTCAAGGGCTTTGGCTATCTCTTCATATCACTTTTTGCTTTATGCTGCTTATTGCCCTTCCTGCTTGTCCTTGGCACCTCGTTCACCTCAGAGAGCTCGATAAAGAAGCATGGTTTTAACATTTGGCCGCGTGAATTCAGCACCTTTGCCTACAAAATTGTATTTGAGAATCCCGATCTCATCATCGGCTCTTATATCGTAACATTAGGAATTACAATCGTTGGAACAGTCGTTGGACTCTTCATCGTTGCGATGACTGGTTATGCGCTACAGCGTCCTGACTTTGGCTATCGCAACAGCATATCGTTTTTCATTTATTTCACGACATTATTTTCCGGCGGGCTTGTTCCGTTCTATCTGCTTATGACGCAGTACTTAAGCCTGAGGGATAATTATTTGGCTGTGCTGCTCCCGGGATTGCTTAGTCCATTCTTGATTATTATGATGAAGAGCTTTGTGCGTTCGATCCCTCATGCCATTACCGAATCTGCTAAAATTGATGGAGCAGGCGACTTCACGATTTTTCTAAAGCTGATTCTCCCGATGACGACACCTGCTTTAGCGACCATTGGTTTGTTTATTGCCCTAGGCTATTGGAATGAATGGTATAACTCCATGCTGTTCCTATCCCCCGATATGAAGTATCGTCCGCTCCAGCTGTTCTTGTACAAAGTGGTGACATCTGCTGAATATGTTCGTAATTCAGCTGCAGCCTCTAATGTTGAGCTTCGGGATGTACCGCTGGAATCGATGAAGATGGCAACTGCCGTAGTTGCCACCGGACCTGTTATTTTTTTCTACCCATTCGTTCAGCGTTATTTCATTAAAGGGATTACAGTTGGTGCTGTAAAAGGCTGATGTGCCGGGGGCCGATAACCGGTCTCTTCACATAACGGGCGATGCCCGATTTATGAAAACAAAGGGGAGAATTGCGATGTCTAATTTCAAGAAGGTTTCCGCTTTGCTAATTGCAATCATGATGATCATAAGTCTTGCTGCTTGTTCAGGGAGCAACAACGGGGCAAACAAAGGCACTAAAAATGAGGGAGGTAAAAACGAGGGGAAGGGAAGCACGAATCAGGCCACCGACAATAAAGGAGCCGATACGTCCAAGTTCGTTAAGATTAGTCACGTCGTTCTCGGCGATAAGCCGACAAACGGCCAATTCGAGAAGGTACTCGCAGAGGTTAACAAAATTATGAAGGAAAAGATTAATGCGGAGCTGGAATGGAAATGGGTCGAGTGGGCGGATTGGCAAACGAAATACAACCTGCTGCTCGCATCCGGGGAACCCATTGATTTGATTAACATTGGTACGGACTGGCTCGATACATGGGGCAACGCGCAGCGCGGCGCATTCATGAATCTGAATGATTTGCTGCCGGAGTACGCGCCGCAAACGTGGAATTCGATTCCGGAAGAGGATTGGGCGGAGAGCAGATATAATGGGGATATCGTCCTGATTCCAGAAAATGATTATACGCAGTGGGTCAACCACGGCTTCTTCTACCGCGGAGACTGGGCGAAGGAAGCGGGTATAACCGCACCAATCCAAGATTGGGAAGGCATTGGTAAATATCTGCAGTATGTGAAGGATAATAAAGAAGGCGTCGTACCATGGGATGCGGTTGCATCAACAAGCATTTGGGGCGGCTATGCGTCATCCTATACCGATGAGTTGGAGCTTCCGATCTCGACTGGTTATTTGCCGGTCTATACGACCAAATCGTTTGATGAGAAGTTTACGGTTGTCAGTCCAATATTCGAGGATACGTTTCTGAGATTTGCTAACCAAATGAAAGAATGGGCGGATAAAGGCTACTGGCGCGAGGATGTCCTGAACAACAAAAATGATAACCGTGCCTCACTGCGCGCTGGATTATCCGGTATGGATCAGCATCATACCCAAACCTTCGGCGGACTTCGCGTACAGATGGATAAGGATCAGCCAGGCTCAGAGCTGCAAATGTTCCCATTCGCACGGACGGGCGGCAACAACCTGACGGAGCTGTCGATTACACATGGCGGTACATCAGTTGGCGCACATAGTAAAAACCCAGAGCGGGCACTGATGGCGTACGATTTGATTCGCAATGATAAACAAATTTATCAGCTCATCAGCTATGGTTTAGAAGGGGTACAATATGAAATTAAAGACGGCAAGCGCGTACAGCCTGCAGGCTATGACGAAGTGAAGGATTCCTTCTCTGCTAACTTCTGGGGCGGACGTGTCGATAAATTCGAAATTCCGAGCATAACGACTTGGGATCAGCTCGAGGAGACGCTTTATGCAGAATACGATAAAATTAAAAAACCGTATCCTTATGGTCAATTCGTATTTGATAAAACGCCGGTTGAAGCAGAGCTTACGGCTATTACACAGGTTACGGGCGAGCTAGGGCCTGCGATTACGTACGGAAAAGTAAGCGACCCAGCTAAAGCCGTCGAGCAATTCCGCAGCAAGCTGAAAACGGCTGGCTATGATAAGGTACTGGCAGAGCTTCAACGTCAAATGGATGCTTATAAGAAGCTGATCGAGGGCTAACAGAGGCTCAAGGAATGAAGCGCAAGAGGAGATGCCTGCACGAGGGTGCAGCATGCTCGCTTGCGCTTTTTCCATTTCATTGAGCTTAAATTCTCATTTTGGACAATCACAATCAAATCACAGCCTAGCTTAGCTAATCTCAGTAAAGTGGCGTTTTCATCCTTAGTGCTACAATGGAGCTAACGTTTCTGAAAGCGGATTCACACTTTATAAAAAAAGGCGGAGAATATATGAATTTATCTACGATTGCTGTTCAGCTGTATACGCTAAGAGATTTTTGCAAGACCGAGGCGGATTTGGAGCAGACGCTGCTGAAGGTAAAGGAAATAGGCTATGAAGCAGTCCAAGTCTCGGGCATAGGTCCAATTGCACCAGAAAGAGTAAAGGAGCTAGCTGATGCTGCAGGGCTTCGTATTTGTGCAACGCATGTGGGCTTTGATTCGTTGCTGAATGATTTTGAGCAAAATGTGGAGAAGCATAAGCTTTGGAACTGCTCTTATGTAGGCATTGGAGGCTTACCGGAGGAATATCGGAGCAGCGGTGAAGGCTATGCAGAATTCGCTAAGAAGGCTTCTGAGGTTGGCAAAAGACTGAAGGAGCATGATTTGCAGTTCATTTATCATAACCATCAATTTGAGTTCCAAAAATATGATGGGAAAACAGGTATGGATATTTTGAGGGAAGAGAGCGATCCATCTGCCTTTGGCTTTGAGCTCGATACCTATTGGGTGCATGTCGGTGGAGTTAATCCAGTTGAAGCTATTCATCAGGTGAAAGGGCGTATGGGCGTTGTTCATCTAAAGGACTTGGAAATTATCGATCATCAGCAAGTATTCGCTGAGATTGGCGAAGGCAATCTCAACTTTAAGGTAATTATTGAAGCTTGCCGTGAAACAGGCGTGGAATGGTACGTGGTCGAGCAGGACGTATGCAGACGCGATCCGTTTGAAAGCTTAGCGATTAGCCTTCGGAACTTAAAACAATATATCTAAGTTGAACTAAACATTTATGTTTTGGTCGCTGCGCGAGAAAATGGTTTCAGCAAGCGACGAAAATCAGCTGCAGCTCTGCAGCTGGTTTTTTCATTGTTTAGGAAATTATGCGATGCTAAAAAATGTGGATAATCGAGTCGAAAAAATAAATAGGGGGGGATCGTTATGGAGAAGCGAGAAACATGGAAGAAACGAGGGATCGTGAAACAGATCTTGAAGGATCATTTTCATGGGTTTTGGGAACTTCATGCGAATCTATTCCCGGAAGAACTGCAGAAAGCGATACCGGAAGCCGTAAACAAGGCAACGCGATGCGGCACGAAGGATATGGGTTACGCGAGATATGAATGTATGGGTTGTACGGAGGGAAAACCGGAACCGGTCATTATCTGTTTTACTTGTAAGAGTCGGTTTTGTCATGGATGCGGAAAGAAATACACCGATGACTGGGCAGAAAAGCAACAGGAGCGAATCCTGAATGTCCCCCATCGTCATACCGTGTTTACGGTACCAAAAGAGTTGAGGAAATACTTCTTTGAGGATCGGAGTCGTTTGAACGAGCTTAGTAAAGAAGTGGCGAAGGTCATCCAATATTACTATCGGCGTAAAAATAAGAGCAAACAGTATGACGTGGGCGTCATTACGGTCATTCATACGTTTGGAAGGGATCTAAAGTTTAATCCGCATATTCATGCCCTGGTTACGGAAGGTGCGTTAGATTGCCATAAGCAGTGGAAGAGTGTGGAGTATATTTCTTTTACCTACTTGAGAAAGTCATGGCAGAAGCTACTTATGGATTTAATGTTGAAGTGGCATCCTGGCGATGCGAAGGTAAAAACGTTGGTAAACCAACTGTACAGTCGGTACAAGCATGGATTTTATGTCAACGCAGAACAACGAATGAAGGATGCCCGTGGAGCGGCCAAGTATATTGGACGTTATCTGGCTCGTCCGGCAATCGCAGAGTATCGCATTATAAAGTATGACTACCATACGGTACATTACTGGTACGAAGATCATCAGACAGGAAAGAGGATCGATGTCGTAGCCCCTGTCATGAAATTCATTTATGCCCTGGTGCAGCATATCCCGCCGAAGCATTTTCGAATGGTAGGCAGGTATGGCCTGTACAGCAGAAGTAAGAATAAGGAGTCGCAAAAGATCATTAACTTATGGCGGTACATGGTCCATAAACAGATTGAAATGACGTTCCCGCCGAAGGAAAAGAGAAGAAAGACGTACCGTCAGCGGATGTTGGAGACTTATGAACGGGATCCGATCGCCTGTCCCTGCTGCAAACAAACCATGTTGCTTGTGGTTATTTGGCATGCAGACTATGGGCGAATTTATTATTATGATGAGGAAAGTGAACGAGCGTATAAGAAGAAATGGGGGGTTCGGGCTAATGAACGAAAGGAAAGGCAAGAAACAGGATAGCGAAAAGGAAGAAGCTGTTGAACTATTTTCCTTTGATGATGAGGAGGAAGAAGTCTTTATCGATTATGTTTGCGTAGATTGCGGATGTTTAGATCCTGTGCCTGATTTCATCGTAGGAGAGTGTTCTTATGAATTAGGACCTGAGGAGAGTCCTGTGTTCGTATGCCCGGAGTGTAACGGAGACTTGGTGAGGAAGAAAGAGCCGGCGGAGAAGTAACCGTCGGCTAGTACGTAAATTCACCGTAGGTGATTTTGTTCTTATGTAGGAAACTATGCATTCTCCGAACCTGTTGATAATGATGCTGCGGCAGCAGCACGAGCTTTGCTGTGGCAGTCAATAATAAGAATGAGTAGTAGCAGGCTATCCTGCACAATTGCAGGGTAGCCTACTCTATTTAATGGATTAGCGCAGCTATCCTGTACGTAAGCAGGATAGCTGCCAACAATGGAGATCAGATGGCTGTAGATGAGCTGAAACGATGAGCTATCATGCGTGAGTGCAGGATAGGTTAGTTAGAGCGTCCCAAAAGCACGAAGTTACTGCAAAAGTGCAGGATAGCTTTAGCGCTTGGAGTAGGAGAAGGGAGGATTGGAGGAGGGCAGCAAGAGCTCTGCCCGTGACAGCCAATAAAGTAGACTTTCCTGCGCATTTGCAGCATAGTTGCCAACAATGGAGACAAGACGGCTGGAAATGAGCTGAAACGGCGAGCTATAATGCGTGAGTACAAGATTGGTTTGCTAGCACGAGTACGAGCTGGTTAGTTACACACCTCAAGAAAAAATGAATACCTGAATTTTACAATTATCACGGGGGCTTAGCTCAGCTGGGGGACCTCTTGCATGGCATGCAAGAGGTCAGGAGGGGCAGTCCGTGCGGACGGAGCGAATGCGGAGGAGCACGGCGTCTGAATCTAACGCTAAAATTCATCGACGAATACGCTTCGTCAGCCATTTCATCCGAAGTGTTATTTTTCATTATGAAAGCGTTATACAGCTGAAACGTTTATAATGAAATAGATGAAGCATTACAAACAGCAGCTAGGAGATGAACAATATGAAGATTGGAGTAATATGTGATGACTATTGGCATCCAGGAAAGAACATTATAGAGGGTCTGAAGCATTTAACTAGGCAAGGCTTTCAATTGGATTATAATCAGCATGCTTCGGAGTGGTCTCCGTCATGGATGGAGCAGCAGGATGTTATTATTTTGGCAAAATCGAATCAAATCTCAGCGACTGACCAAACGCCATGGCTTACGGAAGAGATCCAGCACTATTTTCAAAGCTATGTTGAGCAAGGAAATGGGCTTCTTGTTCTACATTCTGGTACGGTAGGATACCGCAATGAGCCTATCTTCTACGAGCTTATTGGCGGAGTGTTCGAGCATCACCCAGAGGCTTGTCCCGTTGCGATTGCTTATACCGATCAGTCGGCGCTTGGCGGTGCTGCTGTACAGGGCTTTACTGTTCATGACGAGCATTATTTTGTGGAGACGCTTGAAGAGCGTATTCAGGTTTTTATGACCTCTCATTCTGAGTATGGCATTCAGCCTGCCGGCTGGCTAAGAGAGAAGGGCGAGGGCCGTGTTTGTGTGCTTACACCGGGACATTTTTTACACGTACTGCAGCTGCCGGAATACGAGATTGCCATTGAAAATGCGCTAAACTGGTGCGGCGGAAGCCGAAGCAATTAAGGACAAGCTGCCGCTTGCCATTCGTTTTCAGTTATCCTTTATTAGCTTTTCAATTGTAAATGCTTGTATAATTATGGTTGAGCACTATTTTTTATTATTTTATTTGAGGGAGTGAATGAATTCATGTCAGTTAAAACAATTAAGTGGGGAATATTGGGGCCGGGTTGGATTTCCTCAAAGTTCGCAGCTGATTTGGCCTATGCTGAAGGCGCAGAGCTGACTGCTGTTGGAGGAAGAAGTCTAGAGAAGGCGGAGAACTTCGCAAAGCAGTTTAATATTCCGCGAGCTTATGGCAGTGTGGAAGAGCTGGCTCATGATTCTGATGTCGACATCGTGTATGTTGGAACACTGCATCCGATACATAAGGAGAATGTGCTCGAATTGTTGCGTGCGGGTAAAGCGGTACTTTGCGAGAAGCCATTTACGATGAATGCGGCAGAAGCAAAGGAAATCATAGATTTGGCAAGAGAGAAACAAGTATTTCTAATGGAAGCGATGTGGACGCGGTTCTTGCCTCCAATTCGTAAAGTAATGGAGTGGCTGGCAGATGATAAAATAGGTGAGGTTCGTTTGTTGAAGGCTGATTTTGGCTTTGATATCGGATGGGCGCCTGAGAGCCGTTTGCTAGATCCCGCATTAGGTGGAGGAGCTCTTCTTGATGCAGGGATTTATCCAGTATCCTTCGCATCCTTAATTTATGGCGCGGCGCCTACAAAAATTATGAGCACTGCTCGTATTGGCAAGACCGGCGTGGATGAGCAGTTTTCGCTATTGTTCGAATATGAGGGCGGTCGTACAGCAGCATTGAATGGAGCTGTTCAGCTCGGTATGGTTAGTGATGCTTATATTTATGGAACAAAAGGGTATATTCATGTGCCGAATTTCTTGTTTGGTAAGTCGGCTTCGCTTCATGTGAAGGATGCAGAGGCTGAGTCCTTCGTTGATGACCGCAAAGCTGAGGGGTATGCATTCGAAGCAGAGGAAGCAATGAAGGCGCTGCGTGAGGGCAGAACCGAGAGTTCTGTTATCCCGCTGAGTGAGACGCTGGATATCATGAGCACACTCGATACGATTAGAAAGCAATGGGGCTTGCGTTACCCGGCAGATCAATAAAGCAGAAGTAAACAAACGAAGGAGCTGTCCTTCAGGCGGGGATGTATTTGCCTGGAGGACAGCTCCTTTTGGTTATCTTTTTAAAATATAGGAAAGATCATTTCGCCATACTATCTCTATATTAATAGATGGTCTTATTAAGATTAAGCCTTAACTGCCTGCAGCCATGCCTCTGCAATGAGAGCAGCGCCGGCAGGGGACGGATGAACACCATCAGGTGCCCAGTAAGCAGAGCCCGTCTGCGCGGCAGCCTGAGCGAATAAGCCATCAAGCGGAACGTAAAGTGTTCTGAATTCTCCTGCAAGCTCGCGAAGGGCTTGAATCTTCGGATCAAGATCTTCACGCCATTGCTTCTGACTATCATTCACAGGCAGTACGAACGGCTCGACTAAAATAAGGTTAGCGTTCAACTGCTCCTTAGCCTGATGAAGCAGGCGACGATAGGTTGTATAGTACTCTTCGGTGCTGAGTGGATTATTGCTATCATAACGGCGCCAAGTGTCATTAATGCCAACATAGATGGACAGCCAAGTCGGCTTTAGGTCAAGACAATCCTGTTCCCATCTCCGTTCCAGATCTACGACACGATCACCGGATATCCCCCTATTGAGGAAAGTAGTTTGCTTCTGTGGATACTTACTCGTAAACAAGGCCGTAACAAGGTTCGCATAGCCCGATCCTAGGTTAGCACCGTCATCCCGATTACGCCCTGCATCTGTTATACTGTCCCCTTGAAATAAAACAATTGAATTCTTATCGATAATTGTCATAGGTATTCCTCCAATAGAAAGAAATGATAGCAGTTTCATAATACCTACCAATCGAATATATGGTCAAGTAGAGGATTCGGCCACGGTAAAAATAGGAAACAATAAAATATGAAGTTTCTATTTTAATTTAGACAATTTTCCTATTTAATAGTATTAAGAGGTTGAAAAAGAGTAGAATGAGATTAGCTGGATTTTATGTTATTTTCATAAAAGATTAATGTATTTGTTTTATGATCGAAATAAGGGAGTGATGCGAATGACCTCTTCTTACTTCAATGAATGGCTGGATGAATACAATGATTATATGCGATTGTACTTGTTGTTTGGCGATGAGGGCTATCGAGTGCAAGCAGAGGAAGCGCTGTCAACGTTAAAGGAAATGGCTGCAACAGCCGCGCGCCATAGAAGCATCGTCTGGAGAGTGATGAGTGATACGATTCATGCCTATTAATATGACACAAGCAATGACAACGAATGATAGTACGGGACCTTAAACGGCATTAAAACTAAGGATCATTTAGTTTTAATGCCGTTCAGGGTCTTTTTTGTTTATTTTCCTAGTATTGAATTTTTTTATATACATATAGAATAGTATGATAATCGGAATAGTGTGATAATTATTGTTCGTAGGATTCCCCTATGCTACTATAATTTCAATTCATAAAAGCAGTGTAATGCAAATATGGAAATTGAGCTTTGCTTATTGAGCAGCATAAGGAGGAGGCATACGATGAAGTTTGCTTTATTTAGTTTGGTGATGAATATACCTAACGCCGTGACAGGAGAAGTGTTAACAGCACAGCAAAAATTTCAGAATATACTAAAGCAGGCGATACTAGCGGAAGAGCTTGGATTCGATGCCTATGGAATTGGTGAGCGGCATGGCGCTCCATTTCTTTCTTCCTCGCCGCCGGTGCTTTTGACAGCCATTGCTGCTAGAACCTCACGTATTCGTTTATTAACAACAGTGACGGTATTAAGTGTGCTTGATCCGGTACGAGCAGCAGAGGACTATGCAACACTGGATCATTTGTCTGAAGGCAGGCTGGAGCTCATTATTGGTAAGGGGAACGATCCGCGGCATTATCCATTGTTCGGTATAACTGAGGAGGAGCAGTGGGAGTCGCTTTCGGAGCGGTATTTACTGCTTAAGCGATTATGGAGTGAAGAGGATGTCACCTGGGAAGGACGCTACCGTCCGTCGCTTCATCAAGTAACGACGCAGCCAAGACCCTATCAGTCCGCCATCCCTATTTGGCATGGCAGCGCATCGAGCAAGCTCTCAACTGAGCTCGCGGCAAAGCATGGCGAGCCGATCTTCTCCTCCAACAGCTTTCATCCGCAGGCCAAGTATAAGGAGCTTATTGATCACTACCGCGAGCGGCTTGCCTTTTATGGTCATGATCCGAGGCAAGCCGTTGTAGGAGCGGGAGCCGGGAGCTTATATTTGGCTAATACCTCCGAAGAAGCGATTAAACGCTATCGTCCTTATTATGATGCGTTTCAGGCAACGAGCGCAGCACAGCATAATAATTCTCCCTTTAAAGATCTTGAGGATACGATTAAGAATGGGCCCTCGCTGGTTGGCAGCGCAGACGCTGTTATAGAGAAAATATTAGACTACCATAGCGCATTCGGAAATCAGGTGCTTAGTATTAGTGTAGACGGATTAACCGAGGCAGAGCAGCGGGAGCAGGTCCAGCGTTTTACTTCAGAGGTTGTCCCCGTGCTGCGCAGAGAAATTCCAAATTCGGTCTGGGATAATTCAAGGAACTCAAATTAATGTGAAGCAGTAAGAATCCAAGGGCAGGATTAATGGTATACTATAAAGTAATGATAACGAGGAACCAGGTTAGTATAGATGCTGCAGCTGCATTTTACGAAATATATAACAGTTAACTCGGTATTGAAGAAATTATGGAGTGATGATATGAGCGGTGCAAAGAGCAAGGGCGGTACAGGCAGAGGAACGGACAAGAAGGGCTGGAATCGCTGGCAAGCAGGGGAAAAGAAAAAGCTGGCGAAAAAAGTATTTGGCAGAAACCAGGGTGCTAAAAGCGCGGATGGCGAAAAAGGCGCAGCCGGAGAAAAAAATACGGCTGGAGACAAGAATGCTTCGAATGCCAAGAGCGCTAATATGCCTAAGGGGAGTACAGCCTTTAAAGGCGGGAATTCCGTTAAAGGTAGAAATACGTCGAAGTAATAAGCAGAAGCGTTATGCAATTAATGAGTAAGGAAGCAGACTGTGGTCACACGACAATGTGGGGCTATAGTCTTTTTTTTATGGTTTGCTATTTCAATTTTTTTCTAATCTATTAAAATAGGGATAACGCTTTCAATGAGAGCCGTGAATTTAGCTATTCAAATTAGTAGGAGGTACTAGAATGCCATTAGTAGATATGCCTTTAGAGAAGTTAAAGGAATATGAAGGAAGCAGTCCTCGCCCCGCCGATTTTGACGAGTATTGGGACAGGGCACTTGCTGAAATGAGAGCGGTAGACCCTCAGGTCGAGCTAGTGCCGAGCAGTTTTCAGGTTCCTTATGCGGAGTGCTTCGATTTATATTTTACAGGTGTACGCGGCGCACGCATTCATGCGAAATATATTAGGCCGAAAAACGTGCCAGAGCCGCATCCAGCGATTCTGCAATTCCACGGCTACACCGGACATTCTGGTAACTGGCAGGACAAGCTCGGTTATGCGGCGCTTGGCTACTCGTTCTTTTCACTCGATTGCCGTGGACAGGGCGGCTACTCGGAGGACACTGGCGGAGTCAAGGGGACGACACAAAACGGCCATATTATTCGCGGTCTGAACGATCATCCAGATCAGCTGTTGTTCCGCCATATCTATTTAGATACCGCACAGCTTGCAGGTATAGCGATGCAAATGCCAGAGGTAGATCCCGAGTGCGTTATGGCCATGGGTGGCTCGCAAGGCGGAGGGTTAACGATTGCTTGCGCAGCGCTTGAGCCGCGGATCAGCAAGCTCGCGCCAGTCTTCCCATTTCTAAGCGACTATAAGCGTGTATGGCAAATGGATTTGGCTAAGGATGCCTATGCGGAGCTGCGCACCTTTTTCCGCAACTTCGACCCGCAGCATAAGCGAGAGGATGAGATTTTTGATAAGCTTGGCTATATCGACATTCAGTTTTTAGCCTCGCGTATTCGTGGAGAGGTTTTATTCGGTATAGGGCTAATGGATACGGTTTGCCCACCATCCACGCAATTCGCTGTTTATAATAAAATAACTGCATCGAAGAGTATGGAAATTTACCCGGACTTTGGGCATGAGGATCTTCCTGCTTTTTCAGATATGACCATGCAGTTTTTTTTGAAACAGTAATAAAGAGTGCAGCTGATATGGACGAATGAACAAGAGCAGGAAGAGCGGCTGTGTGATAAGCACATATATGCGCTTATGAGATGGAATAAGTGGCGGTTGATGATCAACTCGTGCGGATAAGAACACATAGGTGCTTATGGCGACAAAGTGGCACGCATTGTTGGGCGATAAGCACATATATGCGCTTATGAGGTGGAATAAGTGGCGGTTGACGATCAAATCGTCCGGATAAGAACACATAGGTGCTTATGGGCACGAAGCGGCACGCATTGTAGTGCGATAAGCACATATATGCGCTTATGAGATGGAATTAGCGGCGGTTGACGATCAACTCGTGCGGTTAAGAACACATAGGTGCTTATGGCGACAAAGCGGCACGCATTGCTGTGCGATAAGCACATATATGCGCTTATGAGGTGGAATAAGTGGCGGTTGATGATCAAATCGTGCGGATAAGAACACATAGGTGCTTATGGGCACGAAGCGGCACGCATTGTAGTGCGATAAGCACATATATGCGCTTATGAGATGGAATAAGTGGCGGTTGATGATCAACTCGTGCGGATAAGAACACATAGGTGCTTATGGGCACGAAGTGGCACGCATTGCTGTGCGATAAGCACATATATGCGCTTATGAGGTGGAATTAGCTGCGGTTGACGATCCAATCGTGCGGATAAGAACACATAGGTGCTTATGGGCACGAAGCGGCACGCATTGTTGGGCGATAAGCACATATATGCGCTTATGAGATGGAATTAGTGGCGGTTGACGATCAAATCGTGCGGATAAGAACACATAGGTGCCTATGGACACGAAGTGACACATATTCTTGTGCGATAAGCACATATACGTGCTTATGAGATGGAATTAGCTGCGGGAAATGGTCAAATCGTGCGGATAAGAACACATAGGTGCTTATGGGCACGAAGTGACACATATTCTTGGGCGATAAGCACATATATGCGCTTATGAGATGGAATTAGTGGCGGTTGACGATCAAATCGTGCGGATAAGAACACATAGGTGCTTATGGACACGAAGTGACACATATTCTTGTGCGATAAGCACATATATGCGCTTATGAGATGGACTTAGTGGCGGTTGACGATCAAATCGTACGGATAAGAACACATAGGTGCTTATGGGCGCGAAGTGGCACAAATTCTTGGGCGATAAGCACATATACGTGCTTATGAGATGGAATTAGTGGCGGTTGACGATCCAATCGTGCGGATAAGAACACCTATAGACTCGGTGGTATGTCCTTGTCATAAGCTATACTAACAAAAAGAAATCAAGCCTTGGTAAAATGGAAGCGGATAGCAGCCATATTACTAAAGGCGAGGTTTCTTTTTGTTTTTCTATGTTTAGTCGAATGAAACGCGTAGCGCCGCCAAAGGATGGCGGCAGCCGTTTCACCTTATGCCGCTAAAAATGGTTCATTGGAGAAAAGTCGTATTTTGTAGAAATGTCGATGGTTTGTTAGAAGCAAATGCCGAAAGTTATTAGAATTTAGATTGTTCTGTCGATATTTAAGCTTTATAATAGGTATTTGTGCTGGATAATTTTGTGAAAATTGAAAATGTAAAGTGGTGATTAACGTTGACGCTTGCCCGTCATAATAATAGTCTGTCTTGGAATCGTTGGGTTCTTTACTTTTATTGGGTACTCTCTGCTGTCGTGCTGGTACTTACGGAAAGCATTCATTTATTTGGATTGTATAGTAAGGGATGGTTTGCAGGGCCATGGTTTCCTGCCGGTTATGGAAGCGCTAGCTTTCTCATGATATTTGCTTTGCTGCTCGCTGAAGCTTTATTTCGGTATTTGAAGCTGTATTTTGATTTTATATTAATTGCTATGGGCTTAGTGTATGCGCTTATTGTCATGCTTACCTTCGGCCTTGAAATTCAAGGGCTGTATATCGGACTGAATTTACCCGTCATCGTATCATTGTTTTATTTTAGCCATAGTCGCTTATGGTTTGCTGCTGTACTCTCGCTTGTCAGTTATTTTACACTGCTTGCCTTTGTAGAGAGACTTCAGAATTATGTGAATGTACTCGATTCGATAGCGGTGGTTGGCATGATTACAGGAACAAGCCTTGTCGGGCTTTTCATTTTAAAAAGAGGAAATGAGCTGCAGCAATCGCTTGAGCGTGCGGTCCACTCAGAGATTGAGGCATTCGCTGATGCTGTAGCTACTCAGAATGCATCAAAATATGATCAATTAACGGGTCTCTATAACCATATTACCTATCAGGAGTATTTAACGGCTTTGATTCAGCAGCACGAGGCCTATCATCTCCCATTGCAGCTGGCGGTCATCGATATCGATAATTTTAAAAAGATCAATGACAACTTTGGACATCATGCCGGCGATATTGTTTTAGGGGAGATGGGCTTGCTGCTCACTTCCTCAATATCCACGGAGGATGTTGCAGCAAGGTATGGAGGAGAAGAGTTTGTGCTGCTGTTAACGGGAAAGACGCTCGAGCAGAGTCATCAATTACTGGAGCAAATACGGCAAAAGCTCGCTTTAACCGATTTTGCTGCTATTGAGCATCAAAGGGTTACGATAAGCATTGGATTAATGGAGTATCAATCCGAACTCGGGAAGGATGACCTATTTAAGCTTGCAGATGCGTTTCTATATGAGGCCAAGCGCTCTGGTAAAAATAAGGTCGTATCGCCGCTCAGAGGGAGACAAGAAGATGTATCGCAAAATTCTCAATGCTCCTGAGCATCTATCCAGCTGGAACAATAAAATTAGAATCTCCTATTGGATGTTTAGTGTTATGACATTTTTGGCAGTATTAGGGGCTCTAAGCGTAGTTGCGATCTACGAGCCGAACAGACTCGAGCTGTTTGTTCAGAAACAGGTCATTCTAAGAAATGTTTTAGTTTTTGCCACACTGTTGGCCGCGGAAACAGTATATCGGCTAAAAAGCAGGCTGCAGAGCTATATCATTATCACATTAGGCTCCTGTTTCGCAGCGATTACGCTTGCTTTATCCTCTCCAGATGTTCACGGCGTACATATCGTTATGATATTACCTATTCTTGTTGCGATTTTATATTTTGATTATTGGAAGATAGCCTTCGCCTGTATAAATGCGATAACGAGCTATATGCTCGTCATATTATTTGTGCCGGTGTACCGTTTTCAAGTTGATTTTTATCAGAAGGCTGTCGGCTTCTCCTTCGTGATCATTGTTACACTGGCCGCTCTTGGCATTGTAAATCGGGGACTGAGAATAATAAGAGATGAGAAGGAAGCTCTAACAAATGAGAATAAGCACCGGCTAGAAGAGCTTGCGATTCAAGAAGCGAGCCGGGTCGATGCGCTAACAGGCTTAGACAATCACAATGCGTTTCAGAGTCGGTTTAGAGCGGTGCTTGCTGATGAGAGCGTTCATTCGGTTTACTTAGCCATCGTTGATATTGATAATTTCAAACGGGTAAATGATACGTATGGCCATTCAGTAGGCAACATGGTGCTGCGCAAAATAGGCAAGCTGCTCAAAGAATGCTCAGAGGAGAACATTTCACCCTCACGCTACGGTGGGGAGGAATTTACGATTATATTCAGTAATGTGACGAACAAGCAGGTTTCAGACTGTCTCGAGCATTTACGGGCAGGTGCAGAGCAAATGTCATTTCCTGAGCTGGAGGGACGAGTAGTCACCATTAGCATAGGCTGTCATAGACTTGAATCGGGTGAAGATCGAGATACATTATTTCGATTAGCAGATGAGGCACTATATTTGGCAAAGCGTAGTGGGAAAAATAGAGTTTCCTGGTGAACCGTCGCATATCTCTTTTCAATCATACTAAGCGAGGAGGCATCAAGCTGTGAGTGCTTATGCATCGGTACTGCTTCTATTATTGTTTATGCTTCCAGTTATCTATATGATCGATACGTCTTTAGTCATTCTGAGACGCAATCCTCAGCATATTGAGAATCGCCTTGCATCCCTTACAACGGCTCTACTGGGGATTATGATTTTTCTTCAGTATATTCAGCTGCTCATCTTAGAGGAGCACAGGCTTATTTACACGACTTTTCTGTTGTATCCTGTCGCCCTTGCTGCCGCGGGCATGAGCGTATTGCTACATCTTAAGGTGACGAGCAGCTATCACGAGATTTCTAATCGAAGGAGCATGGGCCTTGCAGCCTCCCCCCTTATTTTTTATATTCTTTTTTTGTCTCTATTAGGAAAACAATTATTTTTCAATGGTGGATGGGTGAATGGAGCGTGGAGGCAAGCAGCCTTTTTGCCAGGCATGGTTATCGTTATGGTGCTTTTCTTTTTTGTTTCGGTCTTTAACATTACCATATGCTTAGCTGCAAGGAAGCGATCAACGAATATTTTTACACGGAATCGTTATACGGTTCTCTTTAAAGCGAATCTATACTATCACTGTGCGACATTTTTTGTACTCGTACTGTTTGCCATCTTTCCTCTTATAGAATACTCCAGCTATTCGTACGTTTGTATTATTACATTAATATGGAGCATTTCGCTGCGCCATTTTATGAAATACGACGTATTGCCCTCTGTCATAAAAAAATACGAGCTGCTCTATCATTTATCTCCAACCGCTATCCTTATGCTGGATCGGCAAATGCTTCTGAAGGAAGCAAACCCCGGCGCGGTACGCCTGCTGGGTTTTGAGAATGAGGCGGAGCTGAAAAATAAAGCCTTGTTTGATTTTCTCGTAGAGGCCGATCGCCAAAACATTCGGAAGGACTATGAAGCAAGCTTTCCGCGGCAGAATTGGAGAAATTACGAAATGACCATTGTAGATCGTGAGGAACAAAGACGAATTATACTTATGGATACCGAAATGATGACCGGGAGCGAGGAGGGCTTTATTCTTGCGATTATAAGGGATATTACACAGCAGAAGGAGGAGGAGCGGCTCGTTCATTTTCTGGCGCATCATGATGCGTTAACGAATCTGCCGAATCGTTATTATTTTAATAGAGAGCTCGAAGCCTCCTTGGAAGCTGTAAAAGAATCAAAGTCCTTGCTTGGCGTAATGCTCATCGACTTGGATCGTTTTAAGCTGATTAATGATACACTTGGACATCAGTATGGAGATGAGGCATTAGTTGAAGTAGCTAAGCGATTGCTTAATAGTGTCGACGAGAAGTATTTGCTTGCCCGCCTTGGCGGAGATGAGTTTATAATTCTCATTAGAAATGTAGCTGAATATGATGATATTGTCTCGCTCGCTGAGAAGATTCATCAGGATTTTCAATTGCCGATTACACTTCAAGAGCAGGATTTTTATTTGGGAGGAAGTATCGGTATCAGTATTCATCCGTTCGATGACAATACATCAGCTGGACTGATTAAGCGGGCAGATATTGCTATGTATAATGCGAAGCATAATGGTGGAAATCAGTATCGCCTATATACGAATGAGATGATCGCCGTCGTGCAGCGCAATGTCAAATTGGAGAAGCATTTGCGCAAGGCGCTTGAGCTTAAGGAATTTGTGCTGTACTATCAGCCCCAGATTGATTTGGCCAGCGGACGCCTAATTGGGGCCGAGGCGCTGATTCGCTGGAAATCGGCGGTGCTTGGCATGGTTCAGCCAGGAGAATTCATTTCGATTGCAGAGCAAACGGGATTAATCAATGAAATCGGACAGTGGGTCATACTGGAGGCCTGTCAGCAGGGGAGGATATGGCAAGAGCAGGGCTGGGGGAACTTTATTTTATCCGTCAACGTTTCATCAAGACAGTTCATGCAGCCGGATTTTGTAAGCAAGGTTCAGGACAATTTACGATTAAGCGGCTTGGTGCCCGAGCGGTTATGCTTAGAGATAACGGAGAGTATGGTCGTCAATAATCTGAACGTGGCGCGTGAAATGCTCGATGAGCTTGTAGCGCTGGGCATTCATATTGCCATTGATGATTTTGGTACAGGCTATTCGTCATTGAGTGTTTTAAGACAGCTTCCCATTGCGATCATTAAGATCGACCGTTCGTTTATTATGGACATGAATGCCTATGATGGCGGTTTATCGATTGTGAAAACGATCGTGTCTATGGGGCATGATTTGCAGAAGCAGGTCGTAGCAGAAGGGGTGGAAACGATCGATCAGCTGGAGCAGCTGAAGCAGCTTGGGTGTGACAAGGCGCAGGGGTACTATTATCATAGACCGCTTCCAATCGCTGAGTTTAATGAGCTGATCGTGGAAAAGCATTAAAGCGTACCGAATAGGAGAAGAAAGAGGAATAGCTGATTTGAAGATAAACAGAGAAGCATTAGAAAAGAATCAAATCATCGTGTACGTTGCGGCGCTTGTCCTAGGAGTTGTGCTTGGAGCACTATTTCCGCAGGGTAGCCCTTCGCTTAATGCTATGATTTCGCCACTACTAGCGGTATTGCTTTACAGCATGTTTGCGCAGCTGCCATTTTTGAAGCTGCGCAAGGCGCTGGTTAACCGTCGTTTTGTTGCGGCGATATTGACGACTAATTTTGTAATCGTTCCCGTTGTTGTATGGCTATTAAGCTATCTATTGCCGCAATCGACACCGGTTCTAATAGGAGTATGCCTCGTACTGCTCACGCCATGCATTGACTATGTTATTGTGTTTACGCAGCTTGGACGAGGCAACGAAAAGCTGATGCTTGCCGTTACGCCTATTTTATTCGTCGCTCAAATGCTCTTGCTTCCCCTATATTTAAAATTAATAATCGGCGAAGCAGCAGCAAATATCGTGAGTGCCGGGCCTTTTCTCGAATCGTTTCTTATTCTTATTGTTCTGCCCTTGCTTGTTGCCATAGCAGTCCAATTATGGGCGATGAACGGCAAGCATGGTGCGGCTGTACTAGCTGGCACTGCATGGCTGCCGGTACCGTTTATGGCTATAGTGCTGTTTGTTATCGTGGCTTCGCAAATTGGCAAAGTATATAGCGAGCTTGAGCTCATCCTAGCGGTTGTGCCTGTATATTTGCTTTATTTATTCATCATGCCGCTTATCTCTCGCGTAATGGCTCATTGGTTCCGTCTTGATGACGGGGCGGGACGTGCGTTATTGTTCAGCTCCGGGACACGCAATTCGTTAGTCGTGCTTCCTTTGGCCTTGTCCTTACCGGGTGATTGGGCAATGATCGCCTCGGCGGTCATCGTTACGCAAACCATTGTTGAGCTTGGCGCAGAGCTCGTATATATTCGCATAATTCCCGCGCTCCTCTATCGAGACTCCGAGAATACGAAGCGTTAGCTCATTATTTTTATGGACACAGCGGCATTCGCCCAAACCCATGAGTGCTCCTTGGCATAGGCTGTTATCATCCCAAGAAACTAAGGAGCTTAGATCAGAATGTCAAAAACTACAACTAAACCGGATGAAACCGAATTAACGGCTGATGATATTGCTTTGTGGTCTGCAGTTATCCTCGTGATTGGGGATTTAGTCGGATTGTTTGCAGTGCTGAAAGCAAGAACAGAAGATAAGGAATAAAAAAGTATTTAATCTCAGGCGGGAGAGGGTCTTCTTCTACTTGAATCAATCCTCTTGATAATAAAGGAGAATAGGGATGTCTGCAGATAAACAAATATCGTCGGATGATCTGCTGAAGCTAGCGGCTTCACTTACGCTGGTAGGAGATGCATTGGCACTGCTTGCAGTTGAGAAGGCAGTCGAGGAGAGTGCAGAAGGTTCGGGAAATAAGCAGTCTAAGGATAAGAAGCAAACGACAGCGGAGATAACAAAAAAATTCAGAAGATTTAACGGCAATATAAGTTGAACTGAAAAAATGAAGATTTAGCGAAGTAGAAGACCGTTCTGGAGAATTGAACTGTTCGCCTTTGCTGCCCCCATGCACCGTGCATAGGGGCTGTTCGCTATTTAGCTTATAACAGTAAGGTGAGCCATTCTTCCAACGTTACAGGGCCAAAATAGTAGGACAAATCAATGCCTGCAAGTACCTGCTTTAATGCGGAGGCTTCATAGCGGGTGCCGATGAGCTGAATGGCAACTTCGTTGCTGTCGCCGCGTCCGAAGAAATCACCAAATATCGCCGCATTTACAATCATTCCTTCTTCAACCTGCAAACGGATATCAAACGTTCCTGCTCCCTCGATGCGCTTCTTCTGCTGTACGTTAAAGGCAGGAGAGAGCCCGTAGTTCCATTCCCAGCTGCGGTAGCGCTCGTTGGCCAGCTTCTGTACATTATCCCAATCCTGCTCGGTGAGCTCATAGAAAGGAATTTGCCCGGATTGCTCGAAGATGGATTGAAGAAGGCTTTGCCGGAACTGCTCGATCGTTAGCGGCTCCTTCAAAAATTCAGTAATGTTAGCAACACGGCTGCGAATTGATTTCGTTGATTTCGATACATACTTCTCTGCACTTGGTTTTAGCGCAGATACGACATTTTCAATTTCGGAATCAAAAAGAAGCGTGCCATGGCTGAACATTTTACCCTTCGTGGAAAATTGCGCATTTCCGGAAATTTTCCGCTCCCCGACTTGAAGGTCATTGCGTCCCGTCATTTCTGCATTAACGCCTAGCTGCTGCAGCGCGCGGACAACCGGCTCGGTAAATTTCTTGAAATTATGAAAGGACTTTCCGTCGTCCTTCATAATGAAGCTGAAATTTAAATTGCCAAGATCATGATAGACTGCTCCGCCGCCAGAGAGTCTGCGAACGACATGTATGTGATTGCTTTCCACATATTCCGCATTAATTTCTTCTACGGTGTTCTGGTTTTTGCCAATGATAATCGATGGCTCGTTAATGTAGAAGAGCAAGTAATCGTCATTGTCAGGCAATGAACGCAATATGTATTCTTCTAATGCCAAATTCAGCGTTGGATCGGTGTTGCCATTATTGCTTACAAAACGCATTTTTTTCTCCTCCTATGCTTCGGTGCTTAAGGGTCATTATACTCGTAGGTAGAGACTATTTTCAAACGTTGTGAAAATAGAAGACTATGCAGTAACCGGAAAAATTCGTATAATCTGAGGAGACAAAAGTGGAAGACAGAGGTGAAGCAGGTGGAAGTGAGATATTGCATGTCATGCGGTTCTGAGCTGGAAACACGTGATGTTGATGGGACGATGAGAAGAGCTTGTACGAGCTGCAGCTTTGTCCATTGGGGCAATTACAGTATTGGTGTCGGAGCGCTGGTCGTTAAGGATGAGCGGATTTTGCTCGTTCGCCGGGCTCAGGAGCCTGGAAAAGGGAAATGGACGAATCCAGGCGGCTATATTGAGCAGCTGGAGGCGATTCAGGATACGATTCAAAGGGAAGTCATGGAGGAGGCAGGAATTGAGGCCATCGTCAAAAACGTTGTCGCCTTGCGAGACCAGCCGAGGAGCATACATAATCTCTATGTCGCATTTGAGCTGGAATATGTAAGCGGGGAGCCTACTCCGGATAATGTGGAGGTTGACGCTGCCGGCTTCTTCACCTTACAGGAGCTCGAAGCTATGGATGTCGCCAGCTTCACGAAATGGCTTGTCGATGTTGCGTTTCATGGTCGCTCTGAGGGCTTGATGCTGGATACGAATCCTGTCATTCCACTCAGCGGCTACGGACTCTTCCGAATATAAAGCAAGATCATTGTTTAGGGTTTAGGAAACGATATAAGTGAGATAGGAGCTGTGCAGCGATGAAACAAAATAAATACGACGATATGCCATTTTTCGAGAAATACAGCCAAATGCCCCGTTCAGTCGGTGGTTTAAATGCTGCCGGCGAATGGCAAGCATTCCGTGCGCTGCTTCCGAATCTAGAGGGTAAAAGGGTGCTTGATCTCGGCTGCGGCTTCGGCTGGCATTGCCGATATGCGCGGGAACAACAGGCTGGGTCGGTTGTTGGAGTAGATCTCTCAGCGAATATGCTTGAGCGTGCTAAGGCAATGACCCAAGACTCAGCCATTGACTACCGCCAGCTAGCCATAGAAGACATCGAGTTTCAACCAGAACAATTTGACGTTGTGATAAGCTCTCTCGCTCTCCACTATGTAGAGAAATTCGATGTCCTCTGCCAGAAAATTAACGGCTATCTCGTACCTGGTGGAACCTTTGTGCTCTCGGTGGAGCACCCCATCTTTACGGCACTCGCCAAGCAGGACTGGCATTATGGCCCGGAAGGCGAGAAGCTGCATTGGCCTGTCGATGATTATTATAGCGAAGGTCCAAGGCAGGCCAGATTTCTAGAAGATGATGTGATTAAGTATCATCGAACGGTCGCTGCCCATATGAATATACTCATTGAATCCGGCTTTCGCATTATGAAGCTCTCCGAGCCGCAGCCGACCGAAGATATGCTGGCGAGTATTCCGGAAATGCGTGACGAAATGCGCCGGCCTATGTTTCTTATGATCGCAGCTCAAAAAATATAGCAGCAGGAGCTCTTCTGCTGCTATATACGAAGTTTAACCAATCATTAGAATATCGCGGATTTCCTGCTCGCTCAAGGACGACAGCGCCTCCTGGCCTGGCTGAATGACCTCGTCGATCAGATTTTTCTTCTTTTGCTGGAGCGCGTACATTTTATCCTCCACCGTTCCTTGCGTGACGAGCCGTATAACTTGTACTACGTTTTTTTGTCCAATGCGGTGCGCACGGTCAGCAGCTTGCTGCTCGACGGCGGGATTCCACCACAGATCGTATAGAATAACGGTATCAGCGCCAGTAAGGTTAAGTCCAGTACCGCCCGCCTTTAAGGACAGGAGGAAGAGCTCACGCTCTCCTTCATTAAATCGATTGCAGAGCTCAACACGCTCCTGCGCTGGCGTCTGACCATCCAAATAGAAAAACGGGATACCGCGGTAGCCAAGCTCCCGCCCTATTAGACCGAGCATTTCGGTAAATTGCGAGAAGATGAGCAGCCGCTTGCCGGCGCTCCGGCATTCCTCGATAATTTCGAGCAGCTGCTCAAACTTAGCAGAGCTCCCCTCATAGCCCTCAACGAACAGCGCGGGATGGCAGCAGAGCTGCCGAAGTCTCGTTATGCCTGCCAAAATCCGAATACGATTTTTTTGGAAGCCTTCCTCATTCAAATGCTTGACCGTTTCCTGTTGAAGCTTGGCAAGAAACCCTACATACAGCTGCTTCTGCTCCGGCAGCAGCTCAGAGGCTTGGATCGATTCGATTTTTTCCGGCAGCTCCTGAAGAACATCACTCTTTAGCCTGCGCAGCAGAAACGGACGAACCCGCTTAGCGACCGCTTCCCGAGTAAGCTCGTTAAAGGCTTGTCTGCTTGGAAACAGCTCAGGGAATACCGCTCCAAAAATAGACCAAAGCTCCTCCAACGTATTTTCAATAGGCGTACCCGTCAAGGCAAAGCGGTATGTGGCATCGATCGCTTTGACTGCCTGCGCGGTTTGCGTCGCATGATTTTTGAAATATTGCGCCTCATCCATGATTAACGTATGCCAGCTATTCTTCTTATATTGCACAATATCTTTACGCAGCAGAGGGTAGGAGGAAATGATGACATCTGCCTCTATATCTCCATTTAGTACGCGTGTGCGCTCGGCTTTACTTCCATCTGCGATGACTGCGCGAATGCCAGGGGCGAATTTCCCCAGCTCATTCAACCAATTGTATACGAGTGAAGCGGGAGAAATGATGAGTGCAGGCTGCTTGCGCTCCCGAATTTCAGGCAGCACGGAGAGAATAAAGGCGATTGCCTGTACCGTTTTTCCGAGTCCCATATCGTCTGCCAAAATTCCGCCGAAGCGGTAATGAGCGAGTGTCTTCATCCATTGATAGCCGTATTTCTGATAATCGCGAAGCACCAAGGAGAGCTCCTCGGGAACAGGGAAATCAAGATTGTCTGGATTCCGCATGTTTTCCAGCAGTCGGCGGAATGATTTGCCGAGCCTTACAGCCTTCCCGCTTTCTTGTGCATCGATGAGATGCAAGCCGCGGACGGTGGGAATGCGGAATTCTGAGCCTTGAATCTCCCCTTTGCGTAAGCCGACTTCATTCAAGAAGCGAATGATTTCCTGAAACTCCGCACCCTCCAGCGGCAATAGTGAACCGTTTGGCAATCGATGATATTTGCGTTTAACCTCAAGCGACTGTAAGAGATTGCGAATTTCCGAGTCTGGAATGCCGTCCATATTGAATTTAAATTCAAGCCAATCGGTACGTTCATCCACATTTACGGTTACCTTTGGAGCTGCATGCTTAGTTACGACCCGCACCTTCACAGCAGAAGTGGCATATACAGCAAGCAGCTTCTCAAGCTGCGGGACGACGTTGTACAAAAACTCGAATTCGGAATCCTCGTCTTCCATAATATAGCCGCTTTCGGTTTTGGCGAAGGGAACGAGCTCCATAAGCTCTAATATGCGCCGCTCTTGTTCCCCGTCTCGCAGCAGGATACGATCGCTGCCGCGCTTCTTGTCGCTTCCCTCCAGCGGATTAATAACAATGTCGCCATATTGGAATTCCAGTCCTGCCAGCAGCCGATCTCTTACCCGGTCCAAATAGAGCTTCGCTTTGAGCTGTATTTGCAGGATGCGGTCAGAGATGTTCTCCGCAATTGCGACGCTGCCGAGCTTCATCAAGCCAGGGATTACCCTCTCCATAAATGGCTCCATTTGCTCCGGCGCAATATGAATTTTCGGCTTGCGAGAGGTATCCAGCAGCTGTTTGAGCTCTACGAGTCGTCTACAGGCATCGGGCTGCAGCTTCAGCAGCTTGCCCTCGCTAACCGCGAGCCCGTAATCCTCCATAATGATCATTTGCTCTAAACCCTCGATATGAAGCTGATAGCCATCGCTAGCTGCTTGATCGAAGGCAAAGGAAAGTGGAAGTGCCTCGTCGCTAATGGTTATGCCAGTAAAGGTGTGATTCTCGTAGGAGAGCTGCACAGATGGCGCTGCGATCAGCAGTGGGAGCAGCGTATCCCAAGAAAACGGGGGTACAAGCAGCAGTCGTTCACCGCTAGCCGGAGCATCTCCAACGTAAAACCGATTCGAGGTTTGGCGGTATAACGATTCATTACGAAAAATCTGATGAAGCTGCCTAATAACGGCATCATTCTCTGGCTGAAAGCTGTGCAGGCTCGGATCATATGTAAAATGCTTCGAAAAAACGAAAGGCTCCCGCCGTTCGACCTTCTCGAGAAATTCTCTGATTCGCTGGACAATGTAGAGTCGTTTGGGACCTACCTTAAGCTCAATGCCGAACATTTGCTTGCGATAGCCATAAGGATACAGCTTGCACGTGATTTCCACCTCGAGAAGCGTTCGCGTGTCGAAGAGTGAGCGGCGGCCGCTGGAGAGCGGCGGACGGCTGCTGAATAGCTCCAGCATGCTGCTGGCTAATTGGGGGTCTGATGCTTCCAGCCCCGCATGTCTTGCAAAACGCGTGGAGAGATGAGCTGCATCGCTGTCCTCTGCCTCATCATCGTAAGGCTGATCCTCTGGGTGCAGCAGCGAAGGGAATTTGCGGGCTGGTTGAATAGCCTCATTCTGAAGATCATGGATGCTCAGAAGCGCCGCAGCTACATGCTGGCAGTAGCTGTCGTAAGTGCTGAAAGCAAGACAGGAGCACTCGGCATCAACGTCTCCGTTCTTATCAATCGCAATCTCGACCTCACAGCGATGATTACCGAGGACAGTTGCTGTAAAGCTGGACAGCTCTGCATTCGAGCTATCGATCGTTACTTTGCCATCTTTATAGTAAGCTTGCCCTCTCGCGTAGAAGGCATCGCCGCATAGTAATTTAATAATTCGGTGAGACAAGTGAACGCTCATAGCTAGATTCCTCTCCGGCAACGGAAACATTTGTTCCGATTGATAAGTTAGTTCCTATCATATCAGAATTCAAGTGCGAGTTCATAATCGAATATAGGCTATAATAAAAAAATAGAGTGTCCTTATTAATGGAAAAGGAGTGGAGTATTATGCAATTTCGTCGTCTTGGCCATAGCGGCCTTAAAGTGTCTGTACTTGGTTTAGGCACTAACGCCTTCGGAAAGCGGGCTGATTTCGAGGCCTCCAAGCAAATCATTCATAGCGCGCTCGACAAAGGTATTAATTTTATTGATACTGCCAACATTTATGCAGGCACGGAATCGGAGAGAATTATCGGAGAGGTGCTGGAAGGGACGCGGCATGACGTTATCTTAGCGACGAAGGCAGGATTGCCCCGAGGTGCTGGCGTAAATGAACGAGGCTCATCGAGGCATCATTTGCAGGCAGAGCTGGAGAGCAGTCTGAAACGATTGAAAACCGACTATGTTGACCTCTATCAAATTCATACGTTCGATCCTGAAACGCCGCTGGAGGAAACGCTGCGAGCACTTGAGGATATGGTCCGCTCGGGCAAGGTTCGTTATATAGGAGCATCTAATTATTTCGCTTGGGAGCTAATGAAGGCGCTTGGCATAAGCGCTCGGCTAGGATTGAACCGATTCGTGTCGACACAGACAAGCTATTCTCTTGCCGACAGAACACCAGAGAGCGAGCTGGTTCCGATGTGCCTGGATCAGGGCGTTGGCATTATTCCTTATTTCCCGCTGGCGGGTGGTATCTTGACAGGTAAATACAGCTCAAGCGAGCAGGTGCCGGATGGTTCAAGAGCTCAGACAGATCCTAACTTCAAAAGATTTTTGCAAAACAAAACGATCACACTAGGGGAGAGAGTAGGCGAGCTTGCCCGTCAACTGGAATGCAGCCCGGCTGTGCTGTCGCTTTCCTGGCTCATGCATCAGCCGGTCGTTTCTACCGTTATCGTAGGGGCCACTAAGGCAGAGCAGCTTGAGGAAAATATGAAGAGCGTGTCAATGCAGCTATCCGCGGCATCCCTGCAGGAGCTGGATGCCGCCAGCAGCAGCTTCCGTCATGGCGAGCCATTCGCGTTTTATCGATTGCCGTAACGGAGCATAACTTGTGCAAGCCTATTGATCAGCAGAATATTTGATCTGCTCTTCAGGCACTTTCAATGGGATGACCAGTTGCTTCTCTGAACTGCCATCCTTTGCACTTTTTACATAAATAAATAAACTCAGGTTTGGTTGCGAAGCAGACTCAAAGCTTACCTCGAATAGGAATCTTCCCCACTCGGGCGCACCCTCTTCTGCCATGACCTGACCCTCAGCCAAAATGTTATGACCGTCTTCCAAATGCCAATTAAATGCACCTTCGAAGACGCGAGCCTCGCCTTCCACTGCGAAGACGGAACCTACCTCTTCGTCTGGCTGAGGTGTATATACACGGAATGTATCGTTCTCCGCTGCAGGCACTGAAACGATCTCTCCAGTTTTAGCGTTCAAACGTACGGTTACCGGTTGATCGACATAATTGAAATGTACGAGCACTACGTACCAAAATTCATTTTGAGAATCGAGAGCGGCCTGTTTTACTGCCCATGCACCTGCAAGCTCGGTTTGCGCTTCCAGCACAATTTTTATCGCCTCTGTGCGGTCACGGGCAACGTCTGAACGTTCCTCCTCCTCAAGGAGAATGATTTTTGCAGCGTTTGTTTGTACAGGGTAAGATTCCATTAATTTACCATCATGCCATGCTGTTACTTGTGCTCCAATTTTGAAATTTTCGACGGGAACTGCTTCTCCCTTACTATTTAGAAGTTCTGTTTGGTCATTATGGCTGAACCAATACGCGTCTACATAAGACTCTTCACCTTTATCGATATAAGCCGTAATTAACCAACGATCTTTTTCTTTTTGTACGATTTCGCCTCTCTCAATAGCCATTCCTGGCGTAGACTCGTTCTGAGCTGGTGTGGGATTGTCATTGCCTGCTGTGTTGGGGGGATTGCCGCCAGAGCTTCCACTAGAGCAAGCGGATAACAAAACAATTATGCACAATATGAAAAGAGAAATTCCGTTTTTCTTAATTGTCATTTGTATCAACTCCTTATTTCTATAGACGATAAAATAAAGAGTATTGTTTCAGACTATGTCTCCGCTAGCAGTTTAGACTGCACTTAGTACAATAGAAACCTCACATGGGAGCTGTTTCAAACGGCTACGTTGTAATTATGCAGTAGAATTAGCTCCAAACCAACGAATACTGCCCTATAATAGGCAATCTATTGCACAAACTACAGTGTAAGTGCCCTAGTCAGGCTAGTAACGTCGATTACGTTGTACAAACTGCAGTGTAGCTTCGTCCTATAGTGCTATGGGCAGCTTATCGTCGCGTGGCGACAAAGCGGCGGGGTTGTGTTCACGCAGCAAACGGACGAAGAGGCAGCAGCGTTTAAGTAAACCAAATATCCCGAAACCGTACCCAGCCCAGCGATTCGAGTGAGATGCCTCGCACGGACGGATGGAATGCGGTTTTCAGATGCTTGCGATAGAGGAACAGCAGACTGTTCCTCTCTTTAAGCTGGGCTTCAATGGATAAAAATATAGTGGACCGGCGTTCGTGGTCCGGCTCATTTAACAGCATTCGGATGCAGCGCTCCAGCTTGTCGTGAATTTCTGGCACGGCATGCTGCTGCATGCTCTTGTACAAATCGATTAGTCTGAGCTCCCGGTGCTCGTCCAGCATAATAGCAAAGAGCAGCAGATCCGCGGACATGCGTGCGGACCCTTTAAACTGCTCGGCAGGAATAAGACTGATTTGCAGCGGAATATCTGATCTGGCGTACACCTGACGTATTATTTCTGCATCGGCTGCATACTGCGGAATTGTAGCCAGCACCAGTGTCTCTCCGTTATAGCCTGCAGCTGCCAGCTCCTGTTTAATGGCTGCCCAATCAGCGGCTTCCGCAGTATGCTGCTGTACTTCTTGTTCAGGCCAAAAGCTGTCTACCGTTTCAATAACATCTCCTGAGAGCAGCTTTAGGAGCTCTGAACGAACGATAGCTTTGCCGATGGCTGCGCGTATGGCAGGATTCGTCAGCAAGCCCTCCTTCTGCTCGTTTACCGTTATAAATTTGCAGGTCATCCCTGACTGCCGTACCTGCTGCCAATGCTCCGCAGCCATATCGGACAGTCTTGCATTGTGCATGACCTGAAACGATTGGTGCTCTGCATTGTTCTCCTGAGAAGCCTCGTCAGAAAGAGTCCATACTTCAACCCGATCGAGAAAAGCCCGTCCCTGAAAATAAGCGGCAAAGGCCTCTAATATCCAAACGCCTTGTTCATTTCCCGCGAAGCGAAAAGGGCCTGTGCCAATCGGTCGATCGCCGAACAGCTTACCTGCCGCATCGCAGGCATCCTGCGGAACAATGGAGGCGCGATTGGTCGTTAAGAAGGGGAGAAAGGCTTCGTTAGGCTCGGATAATACGATACGGATGGTCGTGTCATCCGGTGTGTCCATCGAGACGATATCGGAGTAGACCCAGCTGTACAACCCTTGCGGAGCCAGATGCCCCAGTCGATCAAGCGAATATTTGACGTCAGAGGAATCAAGCTCCCGCCCGTGATGAAACAGAACCCCTTTGCGCAAATAAAAGGTCCACTTTGTTCGAGTCTCATCCACCTCCCAAGCATGAGCAAGCTGAGGCAATATTTGCTCCCCTTTCGGATCAATCCGAACGAGTCCGTCAAAAATCTGGTTAACAAGATGCGACTCGCCCGTATAATGAATAGCTGCCGGATCCAGTGAAAAAATCGTTTGCGGTAGCGGGAAGCGCAAAATATCGGTGCGGCGTTTTCCCTGTACCTCGGAATGGAATCCGAATTGACCAGAGAGCCACTCCTGAAATTGATCGCGGAGCAGAGGGGATTCCTCTACCTGCTGCAGCAGCGCAAGCGCGGAATGAAGATCCTGCTTGTGCATCATTTCCTGTGCTTCCTGCAGCGCGATTTGCTCCTTGCTGATAAGGAAGGAGAGTGCGGAGCGGTTGCCCCGTCCCCTCTTTGGCACCCAGGAAAGCCAGCCCTCCTGCTGCATTCGCTTCAGAAGAAGTACCATATTTCGATGTGTGCAATCCAGCAAATCAGCAAGCTCCTGCGTGGTGACCTCAAAGGGAACATGCTCTGCGATACTTGAATAAGAACGTCTTAGCGTCAAATAATGCCGTCGTATTTTCATGCAAAAAGTCTCCTGCCCTAAAATATGAAATTTACCAGTTATAACTTACACTTTTTGTTCTTGTTTTATAGGTTACAATAAAAGGAGGAAATTAACAAATTGAGTATGAAGATGGAGTGAACTAGAATGGGAGATCTGGCACCATGGCAAAAAAGGTACGAGAAAATGCTTGTCCTTGCCCTCTTGTTTGGTCTAATGAGTCAATATTTGTTTGTCGGTGCGCCTGCCGGCATTTCGGTTATGGTGTTTATTCTGGGATTTTACGGACTGTTCTTCTATTCCATCAAAGGAAGAATGGGTGGCTTTGAGAAATGGCAGGGTCAAGCGAGCGCAGGCTGGCTGCTGCTCATTCCTATTTTTCTGCTCGCCTTAACGTATGTGCTCTACGCTAATAGTTTATTTAGGCAGTTAAACCTGTTTGCATTATTTGGACTAATTACTGCACAAACGGTGCTGATGACCAGGAGCAGCACGAAGCCCTGGTATCGCGGCATCTTTTATATAGAGCTTTTCTTTTTGGCGCTTGTGAAGCCCTTCGCGTTCATTGCGGTACCCTTCACACTGGTAAATGACCGCTGGAGAGGGAAAGAGAGCGGAAGCGAAACAAGAAGCAAGCTTGGCAAAATAGCGCTGGGCCTTGTAATCTCGGTGCCGATTCTCATCGTCGTGCTTTCTTTGCTGGCATCGGCTGACGATATCTTTTTATCGTGGCTGGCAGAAATTCCTCATTTGTTTGGCGATTTTTCTTATGGAGATGGGATTTGGCGGATCGTTGTAGCGGTGTTTTTTGCATTTTATGCTTTTTGCTATATATGGGGCCTGCTGTTCAATAAAACGATGGATAAGTCGAGCGGCTTAGCCGCCGATCCTCAGGCAGCTGCTTTGAACTCCAGCATGCGAATACAGTTTGATCCCATTACAGCAGGCACACTGCTCATCACGATTAATCTTGTTTACGTGCTGTTTGTAGTCATTCAGTTCTCCTATTTATTTGGAGCGGCAAATGGCTTGCTGCCAGAGGGTGCGGCGTACGCTGAATATGCGCGCAAAGGCTTCTCGGAATTGGTTATGGTCGCGCTGATCAACGTGGTTCTGCTTATGTGCGGCCTGCATCTGATTCGACGTACAAGTGCGGCGGCTGATTGGGTTCGCAAGCTGTCGCTAACGGTATTAATTGGCTGTACAATCGTCATGCTCGTATCGGCATACAGCCGGTTGTCGTTATACGAGGAGGCGTATGGCTTCTCCCAGACGAGATTATTGGTGCACGGCTGTATGCTGTACCTCGGCGTGCTGCTCGTTATTGCCATGCTCCGTATTTGGAAGGAGCAGTTCTCTATGGGCAAAGCCTACATTTGCGTGTCCATTATCGCTTTCGTTATTATGAATTATGCGAATCTGGATGCACGAATTGCTGCCAAAAACAGCGAGCGCTATGAGCGAACCGGAAACATCGATATTTCGTACCTCAAAACATTATCGACGGATGCGGCGCCGGAGCTGATGAGGCTGAGGGATAAGCACCCGGAGCTGAATGGGCTAAACGACGTCATTCATAAGCTTCAGCAGGAGGCTCAGCAGCATAGCAAGTGGCAGTCGTGGAATTTGTCGAAGCAGAGGGTGAAATAAAATAATGGAAACATGGAATGAAAAGTAAGGAGATAATGAGATGCGAATGACAAAAAAACGTTGGTTAGTTATCATTCCGTTGGCTGTTATCGCTATAATCGCCTTTCTCTACTATGAGAATAACGCGATTGGCATTACAAAATACGAGCTGAGTTCCGCTAAGCTGCCTGAGGGCTTCGATTCCTACCGAATCGTTCATCTAACGGATTTGCACAGCAAGTCCTTCGGCAAGGATCAGAATACCATTACCCGCAAGGTGAAACAGCTTAAACCCGATCTTATCGTCATGACAGGCGACCTTGTAGACAGCAGAAAGTACAATGCGGAAACTAGTCTTGCGCTGATGCGTCGAATGACCGAGCTGGCACCTGTTTATTACGTGACAGGCAATCATGAATGGGGCTCCAGATTTCCCTCATTAGCGAAAGGGCTTAGGGAGCTTGGCGTCCATGTTATGCGTAACGAAAGTGAGCTGGTTAAGCTGGGCGAGGGAGAAATACGAATTGCTGGCATAGACGATCCAACCTTTAACTACGAGGCGGATGGTGATGTTGCTAAGCTGAACGAGCATATGGCTACTGCTCTACAAGAGGTTGATCCCTCCGAGGATGCGTATACGATCCTGTTATCCCATCGCCCCGAGCTTTTTTCCGTATACGTCCAAAATAAAATCGATATCACTTTCTCAGGTCATGCTCACGGTGGACAGTTTCGAGTTCCATTCGTCGGCGGCTTGTTCGCTCCAGGACAAGGCTTCCTGCCAAAGTATGACGGCGGAAAATATGTAGAGGATAATTCAACACTAATTGTCAGCCGAGGCCTCGGCAATAGTGTCATACCACAGCGTCTGTTTAATCGTCCGGAGGTTGTGCTTGTAGAGCTGACTCGTACAGAACAATAATATAAAGAATAGCCTATAGAACACAAAAAGAGACCCACAGCATTCGGTGCTGTGGGTCTTCACTATATATATTACAAAAGGGGGTTGTTTTTATTATATGCGGCTTTCATTAAAGCAAGATGAAAATTAGATTTCAAGTTGATTACAAATAGATGGAAAAAACTGTAGTAATGATGTACATATCGGGAAGAAGCGTCGAATACACTTTTTTAAAGCGGAAAACTTGTCCGTTCATCGGAATGAGAAACGTTCATTGGCCGTTCAAGAACGGAGCAATTCGTTTATGTATATTCAGAGAGGATGGGATTTAACGCGATGATACAAACCAATTCGAGTATTGCAATCGTAGGAATTGGCACAGCTGTGCCGCCGCATAAGCTGGATCAAGCAGATACGGCGCGGAGGCTCGTCCAAGCACTTAGCGGCAAGCCGGATGCAGCACGCTGGGGGAGAAGAATCTTTAAGCAATGCGGAGTGGAAAGCCGCTATACCTGCGAGCCTAATCTGCTTATGGAAGCTGATGAATGCCGCTACTTGCCAAGCGACTCAGCGGAGACTGCTCCAACTACTGCGGAGCGCATGGCCATATATAAGCGAGAGTCGATACCGCTAGCATTACAGGCCGCAAGATTAGCACTAACCGATGGTGATGTAGAGCCTGCGGCAGTTACACATCTCATCACAGTGAGCTGCACGGGGCAATTTCTGCCTGGCATGGATGCGGCTCTTATACAGCAACTAGGACTTGCTCCTACGGTTACTCGTATTCCACTTAACTTTCTCGGCTGTGCTGCCGGCTTGAAAGCGATAGGATTAGGCCGGCAAATCGTAGCTGTCAACAAGGAAGCACATGTATTAGTCGTATGCGTTGAGCTTTGCACACTCCATATTCAACCATCGGGAGATAAGGAATCGCTATTTGCAGCCTCGTTCTTCGGTGATGGAGCATCGGCCTGCGTCATTGGTGCGAGCAAGCCCCACCATAAGCCGATATTCCAGCTGGGACAAGAGCATTCTGTTCTGCTGCCTGATTGCGCCGAGGAGATGGTGTGGGAGGTAGGCAATCATGGCTTTGATCTCTACCTCTCCCCGCATATTCCGAAGCTGATCGGAGAATTTATTCCGGCAGAGGTAGAGCGGCTATGCGGTGATGAAAGGCTGGACCTATGGGCGATTCATCCTGGCGGGAAAGGAATTATCGACATCCTGCAGAGCAAATTCAAACTATCTGACGAGCAAGCAGCACATAGTCTCGGGGTGCTGCGTGACTATGGCAATGTCTCCTCTGCAACGATCCTATTTGTACTGAGCGCGATGAGAAGCCATCTACAGGAGACTAAGTCGGATACGGTCAGCGGCATTGCACTCGCATTTGGCCCTGGCCTGACAGCAGAAATGATTAAGATTGCTTATGTGCCGGCGCTGATTGCTGAGGAGCAGCTGGTCGATGAGACGTATGCCTAATCGTTTGCGCTACCGGGCAGAGGCTGCCGAATTGATGGATGATTTCTCGGTTGGAGGCGACGAGCTCCGTGAAGCGCTGCGGCAGCTCCGCATTTTGAACCGAATTTTTGCGCTGCCTGGCCCGACGCTGTATGGGGTTAAGCGCCTTTGGGAGCATGCGAATAAGCCAACAAGCTTATCGATCTTGGACATTGGGGCAGGCTCCGGCGAAGTGAATCGGAAGCTGCTGGATTGGGCGGACAAGCAGGGAATTTCTCTTACCGTTATGCTCGTTGACGTTACGAAGGAAGCTTGCGAGGAAGCTAGGCTCGTTTTCCAGCAGGAGCCAAGAATACAAATTAAGCAGGGGAATTTGTTTGCGCTGTCGGAAGGATGCGCTGATATTGTGACAGGAACGCAATTTTTGCATCATTTTTCTGATGAGGAGCTGCCGGATGCGGTTGCAAGCATGCTGAGGACAGCGAGACTAGGCATTGTTATTAATGATATTCATCGGCACTGGATGGCTTGGTCGGCTGTGTGGCTGGTGACCCGGATCATCTCTACGAATCGGTATATATTGAATGACGGACCGCTCTCGGTAGCGAAGGGCTTTCGTGCGGAGGATTGGGAGCGTCTTGGTGAAAGGCTTGGACTGAAGGCGATGCGCTGCAAGTGGCGGCCTTTATTCCGCTATGCCGTTGTCATTGATAAGGAGAACAATAGTCTGGAGCAGGGAGCTGAGTAAGGTGGATGCTATGGTTGATGTGGCCGTACTGGGCGCTGGTCTGGCTGGCAGCAGCGCAGCCAAAGCACTTGCAGACAAGGGCTGGGAAACGCTGCTTCTGGATCGACAGTCTTTTCCAAGACATAAAGTATGCGGGGAGTTCCTGTCGCCGGAAGCACAGAGCACGCTGCAAGCACTGGGCCTAGGCGATTCTATAGCAGAGCTTGGGCATAGCGAGCTTGAGCGGGTCAGGTTAATTTTTGAAAATGGGGCTGAGGTAGATATGGCTCTGCCAGGCAAGGCATGGGGGATCAGCCGCTATTCGCTTGATGCTGCTCTTCATCAGGCCGCTGCGCAGGCGGGTGCAGCGCTCCAAACAGGCCGGACGGTAACGTCTGTCCGTGCGACAGATCGCGGCTTTCTCATTCAGACCAAACAAGGCCGCGAGGTCGGCTCGCTTGAAGCAAGAGCTGTTATCGCGGCGTGGGGGGCGAGCCAGCGTACGGAGCTGGCAGGCTACCTGGGTCAGCCCGCTAGAAAGCCTTCCTACATAGGAGTGAAATCACATTTTCGAGGCATTGCGATGGAGCCGGTTGTGGAGCTTTATTTTTTTCGCGGCGGCTATTTAGGTTTATGTCCTGTTGAAGACGGGCTCGTTAATGCTTCTGCGCTGCTGGAGCGAGGGGCAGTAGCTAATACAGGAAAGACGATTCTTACTATACTGGGCGGTGCTGCTCAGCGAAACAAAAGGTTATTTGAGAAGCTTAAGCATGCTGAGCCTGTACTGGGCTCTCAGGCGGCTGTTGCTCCTGTCTATTTAAATCGAAAGCTGTTCCCCTGGGATCAGCAACTGCCTCTTCTTGGCGATACGTCTGGAATGATACCTCCGCTTTGTGGGGACGGCATGTCAATGGCGCTGCGCTCGGCAGCCTTATGTGTTCCGCTCGCTGATCGTTATTTGCGTGGGCAGTTATCTATGGCTGAGTGGGAGCTCGCTTATACGCGGTCGATTAATCGTGAATTCAAAGGCCCGCTGCGCTGGGGCGCTTTTCTGCAATGGCTGTTTGGCATGACAGCAGTGACTGATTGGCTGCCGCATGGGGCAAGGCTTGCCCCAGGTATAGTACAAGGGCTTTGGCAGGCGACAAGACTTAAACCTTTCCAGCTATAAGCGGACGTAATTTTTTGCGAGGAGGAGCATAGATATGGGATTGCAAAGGGTGGCACGTCTGTCCTTTCGGTATCCGCGGCTGATACTCACCTTATGTCTGATTGCTTTCCTCCTTGCAGGCTCTTATGCGCTCAAGCTGGATTCCGTCCTACAGGACCATGGCTTATATCCACAGCATGGCCAATACGCGAAGGTGCAGCAACTGCTCGCTTCCGATTTTAATATCGCTGACAAGCCCGTGATGCTGCTGTTTGAGAAAACAGACGAGGTTGCCGAGCGGCGATTTTCTTGGTTTATCGAGCAGACATTGCTTCGAATAAACGATATGGACGGTTTGAACTCGGTCATTTCCCCGCTGGAGCGGCAGGGGATGCAAAGCGGCAATTATGCCTATGCGCTCTTATCGTTCCGCTATCCTCCATATCAGATGGCTGCTGTGCTTGAGAAGCTGGCAGAACGATTGCCCTCGTATAACGGCATTTCGATCAAGGTAACGGGAGATTCAGTTGTCCAAGCGGATGTGAACGAAGCGAGCTATCATGATTTGGCCCTTGCAGAGCTGATCGGCATCCCCTTTGCTTTTCTTCTTTTATGGGTCTTATTCCGCAAGCTGATCGCTGCGCTGCTTCCCATTGCAATCGGTGTTATGGGTGTTACGATTGCGATGGGCCTCATGTACGGAATAGGGACAAGGCTTTCGCTCTCCAATTTTATTTTGAACGTCATTCCGATGGTAGGGCTGGCACTAAGCATTGATTTCGCTCTTGTGCTGGTCAGCCGATTCCGCGAGGAGCTAAGCAAGGGCCTACTGCCAGTGGAGGCACTAGGTGTCACGATGAAGACAGCTGGCAGAGCTGTTTTTGTATCTGCAGCCACTGTATTTTTGGGCTTGCTAAGCATCGTTTGGATTCCGCTGCCAATGTTTTCCTCCATTGCGCTTGGAGCGATGACCGTAGTTGTGGTTACTCTAGTGCTGACCTATACGCTGCTGCCTGCACTCCTTGCAATCTGCTTGCCGGCGTTATATGAGAAGAGAGGCTCCCCTAGAATCATCCACAGAGCCTCGGTATGGGAGAGACTAGCTCGTGTTGTCATGCGTCGGCCGATTAGTCTTGGTTTAATCGGGGGGAGCTTACTAATCTTATGCTTGCTGCCCCTAGCCAGCATGAGGATTGCCATGCCAGATGAGACATCGCTGCCGCAAAGCTACGCTTCCCGTATAGCGGCAGACACTTATGCGGCTTCGTTTGAACCGCCCTCCACATCCAAGGTTTGGGTTATTGTGGAGGGCAATACAAATTTCCAAAGGCTGTCGGATTGGACAGAGGCTTTGAATATAGCCAAGCGGCTGGAGCATGATCCAGCCGTTGTCCGCGTCGACTCTGTGTTTTCTGCGCTCCATTTATCACCCGAACAAATGCTGAGAATAGCGAAAAGACCCCTTCAAATGAAAAAATATGAGTCTGTGCTGCAGCCGCTGTTAAAGGACAATCGCATGCTGCTTCAGGTGACGCTGGCAGGTGCTCCTTCATCCAGCACGACTATGGACTGGCTTAGAGCATGGGAGAAAAAAGGAGATGGGTCGCCGATCTCCATCTCGCTTGGCGGGGAGGCTAAATATCAGCAGGAGGTATTCGATCAGGTTTTTGGGAGTATCGGCTACGTGCTGCTGTTTCTAGTCATCTCTAATTTCATTGTGCTCGTTGCCGCTTTTCGCTCTATTCTGATTGCGGTAAAAACGATTCTGCTGAATCTGCTTTGTATAAGTGCTTCGTATGGTATTTTAACTTGGATTTTTGTAGAAGGAAGGCTTGGGATGGAGCCAAGCAGCATTGCGATCATGATTCCGGTCTTTATTTTTGGCCTCGTATTTGGCATCAGCATGGATTATAGCGTTTTTCTCGTATCGCGAATTTATGAGGAGTATCGCAGAACCGGCAGCAACGAGCAAGCAGTTGCTGGGGGACTAGCAGCTGCCAGCAAAATCATTACGTCGGCCGCTGCCATTATGATTGCAGTAACTGCGCCGTTCGCATTTGCAGAGGTAGCAGGGGTGAAGCAGCTGGGCATCGGCATAGCGGCGGCTATATTTATCGACGCAACGATTATCAGAATGGTGCTGGTCCCCTCGTTAATGAGCCTGTTTGGCAAATGGAACTGGTGGGCGCCGAGGTGGCTGAAGCGGCTAATTCATACAGAATAGGAGAAGGCAGCCGCTAACAACGGCTGCCTTCTTTACGTCAACAGGCGGATACGCGCGGCGGGAGCAGCCTCGACCCGGTCTGCGCCTTTGTTTTGCAACATAACTGGATATATGATGTAATTAGTCGTCATGCTATGTTTAAACGATTCAGACCGTACAGTATAAAGTAAAACAAAGTTAGGATGATCAGCTGATGAAAATATTGCTTGTGGAAGATGATAAAACGATAGCATCTGGATTAGAATATTCGCTCCAGCAGGATCACTATACGACCGTTCTTTGCCACGATGCCGCATCCGCGAAAAAGGTGCTTGCAGAAGAGCTGAATCAATTTGATTTATGCTTGTTCGATTTATCGCTGCCAGACGGCAGCGGCTATGATTTGTGCAGCATCGTGAAGGAGCGGAGCGATATTCCAGTCATATTTTTAACGGCGATTGATGATGAGGTCAACGTTGTGATGGGGCTGGATATGGGAGCTGATGATTATATTACGAAGCCCTTTCGAATTCGTGAGCTGCTGTCGCGGATCAAATCGGTTTTGCGCCGTTACCAAAATCAAAGCCAGACACAGACCAAAGCGATCATTGAAATTGAAAATATTCGGATCAATACGCTCGAAGGTAAGGTTCTGAAGCACGGCGTTGAAATAACCTTAACCGCTTTGGAGTATCGCTTATTGCTTATCTTCGCCAATCATATCGGGCAAATTCTTTCAAGAAGCCAGCTATTAGAGCGTATTTGGGATGTGGCGGGAGATTTCGTGAATGACAATACATTAACCGTGTACATAAAAAGGCTGAGGGAAAAGCTGGAGGATGATCCTCAAAATCCAACGATTATAAAAACCGTGCGCGGACTCGGCTATAAGGTCGGTGAATAGCATGCTGCGCAACAGGGAGGTTCAAACTTTACTGCTGGCGATGGGTGCGATAAGCCTTGCGGCGATCGTTGCGGCTGCGTATGTATCGTTGTTAGCTGCGATTATCATGTTCATCACATCCACTCTATTAATCGGCTGCTGTCTAAGGTTTACAAGCTGGAGATATCGCGAAATAGCAAAGCTCTCGGACTATTTGCGTCAAATTAATAGCGGTGATTACTCGCTTGATGTCCGTGACAATCAGGAGGGCGAGCTTAGTATTCTAAAAAATGACATCTATAAAGTAACGCTGATGCTGTCAGAGCACGGCTCGCGCTTGCAGCAGGACAAAATGCAGCTTACAGACGCGATAGCTGACATCTCCCATCAGCTCAAAACCCCGATTACCTCCATGATGGTAATGGCAGACTTGTTAAGCGATGCGCGGCTGCCAGCCGCGAAAAGAACGGAATTTACTCGCAATATTCGTATTCAGCTCGAACGTATCGAATGGCTCGTATCTTCCTTGCTCAAGCTCTCGAAAATCGATGCAGGAACGGCCCAATTTAAAAAGGATCGAATACCAGTGAGCAGGCTTATACAAAAAGCATTGGAGCCTGTCCTGATTCCGATGGACATTAAAGAACAGTCCATTTCGATTAAAGGGGAAGACGAGACTTCTTTTGTAGGTGATTTAAATTGGACGACGGAGGCATTTATTAATATTTTGAAAAATAGTGTCGAGCATACGGGTGAGGGCGGAGAAATCACCATTTCTTATGATGAGAATACATTGTTTACCGAAATTCTCATTACTGATAACGGGAAAGGCATCGCCAAAGAAGATCTGCCTTATATTTTCAAACGGTTCTATAAAGGGAAAAACGCAAGTGAAGGCAGCATTGGCATAGGCCTTGCTATGGCTCACAGCATTATCGTCAGTCAAAACGGACATATTGAGGTTAAGAGCGAAAGAGAGCAAGGCACACAATTTCGGATTAAGTTTTACAAGCAGATCATTTAAGCGCAAGTGACTAGATTGTCATTTTGCAGTCACTGGAAAGTCATTTTAGACAGCTATACTAACTCTATCAGCAACTTATGGAGGTTATTAATTTGGAGATTTTGAAGATAGAGCATCTGTCTAAAGTGTATGGTAAAGGTGAAATGGCGGTTAAGGCGCTTGATGATATTTCGTTCTCGGTAAAGCAGGGCGAGTTTGTAGCGATTATCGGTCCGTCAGGCTCGGGAAAATCAACATTGCTGCATATGCTGGGCGGTGTTGATCGACCGACAAGCGGCAAAGTCATCGTGGATAACACAGACATTTATAATTTAAATGAAACACAGCTGGCGATCTTTAGACGCAGACAAATTGGGCTCATCTATCAGTTTTATAATCTTATTCCGGTGCTGACGGTTGAAGAAAATATTACGCTGCCCTTGCTGCTGGATGAGCATAAGGTGAATAAGCAGCAATTCGATACGATCGTGAAAACGTTAAATCTTCAAAGCCGCTTAAATCATTTGCCTAATCAGCTCTCCGGCGGGCAGCAGCAAAGGGTATCGATCGGCAGAGCGCTAATTAGCAATCCCGCGATCATGCTGGCTGATGAGCCGACTGGGAATCTCGATAGCAAAAATAGCGGTGAAATTATTGATTTGCTTAAAATGTTTAATAAAACCTATAATCAGACGCTAATTATGATTACCCATGACGAGAGAATTGCGCTGCAAGCAGATCGAATTATTGCCATTGAAGATGGAAGGATTGCTAAGGACGAGGTGGTTCGTCCATGAATATTGTAAACAAGCTTACGTTAAGACAATTAAAGCAAAATAAAAGAAGAACACTCGTTACGATCATCGGAGTCATTATTTCCGTGGCTATGATTACGGCGGTTGCCACGATTGCTGTATCCTTTATGGGATTATTTCAAAGGCAAACGATCGCAGACGAAGGCGAATGGCATGTGCTCTACAAGGATGTAAATAAAGGGCAGCTTGAAGCGGTTAAAAACGATGAGGCAACCAAAACCGTTGTCATCTCCAGGGATTTTGGTTATGCGCCTCTCGAAGGCAGTCAAAATGATAACAAACCGTACTTGTTTATTAAAGAGTATAGTGCTTCAGGCTTTGAGCAGTTTCCGATTGAGCTCAGCCAGGGTCGGCTGCCGCAGGCTGCAGATGAGGTCATTATTTCGGATCATATTTTATCAAATGCCAAGGTGGACTATGAGATCGGCGATACATTAACGCTTGATGTCGGAGACCGCGTCTCAGAAGATGGAAGTCAATTATTGACTCAAGTAGATCGGTTGCGCACGCAGGATGAGGATACCGAAACCTTTACGGTTAAACAAACGGCAAGCTATACCATTGTAGGCATGATCAAACGTCCTGTATGGGAACCGACATGGGCGCCAGGCTATACGGTCGTTACCTATATAGACGAAAGCTTGCTAGAGGCAGACGATAAGGTCAACGCAGCGGTCGTATTAAAAAAAGTGAAAAGCTCCTTATTTGAGCATGGGGAAGCTTTGGCGAAGGCAAACGGTATAGAGAGCATTAGCTTTAATAATAATTTATTACGCTATTATGGAGTAACGGGCAACGACGGCTTACGCAGCACTTTGTATTCATTATCAGCGATTATTATGACAATAATCATCGTTGGCTCTGTTTCATTAATCTATAATGCCTTTGCGATTTCAGTGTCGGAGCGCTCCCGTCATTTAGGGATGCTATCGAGTGTAGGCGCTACGAATAGGCAGAAAAAAAACTCGGTGTTTTTTGAAGGAATGATCATTGGGTTGATCAGTATTCCACTCGGCATCGTATGCGGTCTAATCGGGATCGGCATCACTTTCTGGTTCATTAATGCTGCTATTCAAGGCGCGCTAGGCATCTCGGAAAAGCTGCTGCTGACGGTCACGCCCTATTCAATCGTCGTAGCCTGTGCGGTGTCGATGCTGACAATTTTTATTTCAACCTATCTCCCAGCGAGAAAAGCTTCTAAAATCTCAGCGATTGATGCGATCAGGCAAACTACCGATATTAAGCTTACGGGCAAAGCGGTGAAAACGTCAAAGCTCATTCGCAAGCTATTCGGAATTGAAGCGGAAATTGGCTTGAAGAACTTGAAGAGAAACAAGCGCAGATACCAAGCAACGGTATTTTCACTTGTCATTAGTATCGTGCTTTTTCTAGCTGTATCCTATTTCACCGACAGTTTAAAGAAATCTTTAGAGCTGTCGCAGGATGGTGTGAATTATGATATTCAAGTATCGATAGGCAGTGAGGCTAGTCAAGCAGAAGAACAGCTGATGAGCTCGATTGCATCCCTTAATGATGTTACGGAATTTAGTCTGATGAAAGAAATGGCTATGAGCTCATGGATAAACGAAGCGGCGATTGCGGATGAATTGCATGAAAGGGCAAAGCAAGAAATAGATTTGCTAAAGAACGGAAAACTTCTTTACTATATCGGTATCCATGCATTGGATGAGAAGAGCCTGCGAACCTATGCAGAAGCAGTAGGTACGGATTATAAGCAGCTAATGAATCCAGACAATCTGGCTGCCATCGTTATTGATACGATTCCTTATGAAGATATGGAAGCAGAAAAGTATGTAGAAACGAAAGCTATTCATGCAAAGGTTGGCCAAAGCCTCGACGTACACTATAACAATGAGGAAACAGGCGAAGAAACAGCCGCAAGCAAAGTGAAAATCGCCGCATTGACAGATCAATTTCCTATGGGGGTATATGCCGCTGGAATTGGTGGTTTGAATATCATTGTCTCGGAGGCTGTATTAGATCAATTGCTTAACGATGATGGTAGCTATAGAACGAACTATTTTCTGAAAAGCACGAATCCGTTAGCAACGCAGCAGGAAATTGAAGAAATGAAATTAAGCAATTTTTATATTAGCAACTTGTATCAATATCGAAAACAAGAAGAACAGATGATTATGTTAATGTCCGTATTTACGTATGGCTTTATTTTGTTAATTACGGCGATCTCCATTGCCAATATTTTTAATACGATTTCAACAAGTATTACTCTGCGAAAACGCGAATTTGCGATGCTCAAGTCTGTCGGGATGACGCCAAAAGGTTTTAATAAGATGATTAACTATGAGAGTGTGTTTTACGGCATCAAGTCGTTAATGTATGGACTGCCAATCAGCATCGTGGTTATGTATTTGATTCACAAATCATTGATGAACAGCTTTAGATATTCGTTCGTGCTTCCTTGGGAAAGCCTTATCTATGTTATCGTTGCTGTATTTATTATGGTTAGTTCAGCAATGCTGTATGCCAGCTCAAAAGTGAAAAAGGAAAATATTATAGATGCTTTAAAGCAGGAAAGTATATAAAACCGAAGAAAAAGTAAAAAGAAAAGGCTGTAGGTTGATTAGACCTTCAGCCTTTTCGGCGATTCGATGTTGAAAATAGTCATTAATCTACGGAGGCGACCGTTTGCAATTTGTCGCTGGCTAGCTTTTGAACCATTTTCCAATCGGACAAATTTTGCTCGAGCTGTTCGACCAGCTCGTTGACAGCTTGAATGAAAGGTACCTGCCCGCTTGATCGGATGGATTCAATAGATTGCAGCATCTCCTCTGACAAGGGACTATGAGCGGGAAGAACCGAAGCGAGCTGCTGAAGGGCAAGCTCGATGGTGGTAGCTGATACCGTCGACTGCGCGCCGACTGTATCTTGTTTTGTTTGTTTCTCAACTTTTGGAGGGGCAGCTTTTGGTTCAGCTGGCGGCTTGGCGCGTTCTGCCTTGTTCTGCTCGTGGGTCGACCAGGTTTCAATAAGGCCGCTTCCTGTTTTGAATAACAGCTTGTCTTTCGTGCTGTCCGAAATGGTCTTATCCTTAAAGAGCTTGGCGATCTTCTTCACATCGCTTACCGGAAGCTCGTCTCTAGCTGCGATAAGCGCCAGCGGATCACGATGCTCCATCGGCAAGTCCTTCAGAGGCAGAAGCTGGTCTTCTGTCAGCTTATCCTTCTTAATTTCGGTGCCGCTCACGATGAGTCTCTTCACCGCATTGCTGAATTTGAGCAGCTCGCATTTGTTTTTAATATAGGCTTCGGGCTTTCCGAGCTTGCCTGACAGAAACTTAGTAGAGCTTCTAAACTTAGAATCGTTCAGCAGCTTATGGAATGCCTCAGCTTCTTCAATGGGAGAGAAGCCTTCACGCGTAAGATTTTCGGCGATTTGCTCCAAATAGATTTCCATTTCGTCCGTAACGGTCGAGACGATACATGGAATCGTAGGTCGTCCGAGCATTTTGCTTGCCTTATAGCGGCGATTGCCATATATGATTTTGTAGCGGCCATTAGCAGTCGTTCTTACTTTGATCGGTGAAAGCAGACCAATCTCATCAATGCTCTTCATTAGCTCCTGCAGCGCGTCCCCGTCAAACTGATACCGCGGCTGATCCGTATCCTCATCAATCAAATCCATAACAATTTCAATAATGTCCATATGATATCTCCTTCGGTCTTGGCTCATTCTATTATATAGCATGGGAGTAAATGAGGGAACGATTGGGCGTCTCGTCGATGCTCGGATCATTTGGAAAAAAATGAAACTTATATTCAGCGCTGCTCGTTAGTATTGAAAAAGGGGGGAAGATCATGAGAAGATTGGGGAAAAGTGGTGCTTTACTCTTTTTAACTATAGTCATATTACTTGCAGGCTGTAGTAATAAGCCTTATGGGGAATACAAGGATAATGAGATGATTGGTTTTGTAAGCAGCTATAACGATGAGCTGAAGTCCATTGATTTTGATATAAGCGAATGGGCGAAACGAGATGAAATAGGACCAGGTATAGATGACTGGGGTGCATCCTATAAAGCGTTTGTGCTTTCGAGCACAATCATAACGAATGAAGCAGGAGAGCGTTTAAGCTGGGAGGATCTGAAGCTAGGGCAAAAGGTGCAGATTAATCCTCCGCAGACGAAAAAAGTTACGGATACGCCGGATGAGCTTATTATTTTGACGATGACAAACGAGCAATTATTTAAACGGATGGGCTTGATGGCTAGCAAAAAAGGCAGCTACCGAACGACAGTTGTATACGATAGCGGTCAGGAGTCTCCTTTTCAAATCGAAGAGATTGAGAAGAATGCAAACAGCATCCTTCAAGGCGGGTATAGTGCGCGAGAGTATGATCCGAATTATGTGCTGGATGTGAAGACGGCTTTTGAAATAGAGACGTTTCCGGTTATTCTAGTGTTTGATAAGGAAAAGCTTGTGCTGAAGACGAATGAGCTAGAGGCTGCTGCGTCATTTATTAGCTCGCAGCATCATAAAACTGAAAAAAAATAAAGGTGTGAATCCTATGGAAGAAATACAAGGCGAGCTGCTGACAAAGGAACGTTTGAAATCTGATTTTACTAAGCTTGGAGTAACCCGTGAGATGACGGTGATTATGCATTCCTCGATGAAAGCGATTGGCGGCTTCGTCGTTGGAGGAGCTGCTGCTGTCGTTTTAGCGATAGAAGAATGTATAGGCAATCAAGGAACACTTGTCATGCCAACACATACGAGTGATCTTTCAGATCCGGCGAACTGGAGATATCCCCCTGTTAATAAATCGTGGTGGGACCCGATTAGAGCGGCGATGCCCGCATTTGCTGCTGATCTTACTCCTTGCAATAATATGAGTGTCATCAATGAATGCTTTAGAAAACAAAACGGAGTTGTGCGAAGCAACCATCCTCAGGTTTCTTTTGCCGCATGGGGTTCTAGAAAAGATACGATAACCGCTGATCATAGTCTCGCCGCTTGCCTCGGTGAGCGCTCGCCGCTTGCTCGGATTTATGAAGCAGATGGCTGGGTGCTTCTGTTAGGCGTTGACCACAATAAAAACACGTCGCTGCATTTGGCAGAGTACCGTGCAGAGTATAAGACGAAAGCAGAGTTGACTAACGGAGCGCCGATATTGATAGATGGAGAGCGTCAGTGGGTCAATTTTCAAGATATCGATTTTGAATCGGATGATTTTAATGAGCTTGGCGAAGCTTTTGAACAGGAGACAGCGCTTGTTCGCAGAGGTAAAGTGGGCGGTGCGGATGCGATGCTTATGCCGATGAAGGAGTTAGTTGATTTTGCAGTTAAATGGATGGAAGCGAATAGAGGCAGCTAACGATGAATAGATATGTCTTGGGAACTATTTGAACTGGGTATAAAGATGTAAAAAATTACCCTAATGTCGAATAATGGTGGTATGATGATGAATATTGTTATTCGAAAATCATCAGCCCGAATTGTCAGAAGCGACAGCTCGAATGGAAGGGCACAAAGGGAGAAGCCGACCAATGGTAGCATTATTAAGAAAGCATTTGATTGTCCGTATTTTATGTGCGATGACGGTAGTTATGATCTTGATTGCTGGAGGCTATATTGCTACTCAGGTGGCTCAAACCAAATCAGCCGTTGAAGAAGCAATTAACAGCTATAATATCCGAATCGCTGAAAGCTATGCGGCAACGCTGCAGACGGATCGATATGTGGAATTTTTAAAGCAGCCGCAGGAGACGGAGCTCTACTGGACCCTCCGTGAGGAGCTTGATCAATTTCGCTCGCAAATAGGGGCTCGTTACGTGTACTTTGTTCGTTTTGATGAACAGCGGCAGCCCCTTATTATGATTGATGGATTGCCGAAGGACGATGCGTCGGCTTCTCCTATTAATGAAGTAACGGATATGCCGGCTGCTGCTGCGGACAAGGTTTATACAGGTAAAAACGCAAGCTCGCCGCTTATTGAGAATCCCCTTTACGGCTCTTATTTATCTGCTTACGTTCCTTTGAAGGCTGCGGGAGGAGAGGTTGTTGGTGCACTTGGCATCGATACGGATGCGGCTGTCTTCCAGCAGCTGGCAGCGGATGTAATATGGGAAAGCATGCCTCTTTATATCTTGATGCTCGTGGTCACCATTTTACTGATTGGAGCGATCGTATGGTTTGTGAGGCGCTCCATGCAGCCCTTGCAGACGGTAACCGCCAGCGCGGAGAAGATGGCAATCGGAGATTTAGCGGGGGCCAATATGATTTTGCGGGCGAATCCGGTACGGTCAATCGATGAAATTGGTACGGTGTATCAAGCCATGCTTACGATGTCGGAGCATCTGAACGAGAGGGTGCGAGCTGTGGTTCAAAATGTTGAGAATACTTCGGACCAACTCGTAGCTTCTTCACAATCGTTCGCCAGCCATACCGATCAAATGCTGCAAATGGGTGAAACGATGAATGGCTCAGTGCAGCATATTTATGAAGGGGCGCATACTCAGAAAAAAAGTGCTGATGACAGTGCTCTAGCCATGGAGGAAATCGCGCTCGGCATTGTGAAAATTGCAGAATCCTCTTCAACCGTGTCGGATGCAGCAGTGCAATCATTGGAAATTGCACAGTCGGGGGAAGCTGGCATGAAGCAATTAAATGCTCAAATTAGAAGCATTTCAATGTCCGCAGCACAGACGCTGGATATTGCAAGGCAGCTGAAGGGCTATACCGGCGAAATCGAGCATGTTATCGGTTCCGTACGTGAATTTGCCGATCAGACGAAGCTTCTTGCCTTGAATGCTTCGATTGAAGCGGCAAGAGCAGGGGAGCATGGCTTAGGATTTATGGTCGTAGCGAAAGAGGTGCGCAAACTGGCAGATGCATCGGCCTCGTCGGTGCAGCAAATCTCGACACTGCTTGGCAACATCGAAGTGGAGTCTGGAAAAATCAGCGATGAGATGGAGAAGGCTTCGACGGAAATTGAAGAGGGTGTTGCGTTATCGGGTCAGGCGGCGGACTCTTTCTTGCATGCAGTGGAGTCATTCCGCCTTGTAAGCGAGCAAATCATGGAGGTTTCGGCAGCAACCGAGCAGCTCACTGCTGGCTCCGAGGAAGTTGCGGCTACTGTGGTCGCTATCGCCGATATCGCAAGCGGTATATCCGAGCAGAGTGAGCAAATTCAACAGTTAACGTCGGATCAGCTAGACATGATGAAGCAGATTTATGAGGCTTCTGTCGTAGTGAGTGCGAACACGAAGGATATGAGACAGGCGATTAAGCAGGTTAATGTTTAATACATATATTTCTGCTATGCTGCGAAGAAGAGGGATAGCCATGCAAGAGGTGTTGCGATGCGCTTGTTTAGAAGCATTGCAGCACCTCTTTTTCCAGCAGCTATCAGCTTAGCAGCAGCTTTTTATCTAAATATTTCAAAGCTTTTGCAGAGCAAAGCTCGCTTAGCTCCGTTTTAACGACCGCTCGCACTTCTGCTAAATCCTCTTTGGACTCCAATTCTTTCCCAAGCGCAACCTGCAGCCAATGCTCAGAGCTTTCGAAGCACATGCTGCTCCAGCCTCCATCGAAGTCCGTTTCCTGTGCTCCAGTAATGACGATGTCTGCAAAGTTCTGCAGGTCGATGAGCGCACGATCATAATCCTTCTTTTGCTCTTTTGCCGTAAGCCCGCTCTCCTTGCGGAGGTTGCGAGAGTCGATATTTCCAGCTTCTTTGACGAGTTGATAAATATTTCTCGCATTTTGCGACATAAGACCGCTGCTGTAGCGCTCTTCTACGCTTTTGCCCTGCGTAAGCAGCAGCTGTACCTTTGGGAACAGATCTACGGAGATGAAGCAGCCTTTTGTGCCGAAAAATTTTCCATATGCCGCATGCTCATCCTTTACAATTTTGACGCGCCATGGCCAAGGGTCAAACTCAGTTTCTGTATGCCAGCTGTCACTCGGGACGACGGAGGTTAGTGAAGGATATTCGGGAATGAAATCAGAGAATGGAAAAATCTTATATTGCTGAACTAAAGCTACAAACTCAGAATAGGTGGAGATGTTCATTCGTTCACTCCTCTAATAGAATACTAGAATATTCTAGTTGTATCCTAGAATATCCTTCCTTACACCTTCGTAGGAAATAGACAGCGGTGCAAAAGCAGTATGAAATTTGAATAATCATACATAAACTGTAACATTTCCTTAATTCAGGCGTCTATAAATACGAATTCGTGTTACTGATCACTGTATATAATTTAAAATGAACGTCAGAATTGTGATGGGATGATGGTTCATTTTTAATAGGCAATGGGACAGAAGCACAATAAGCTTAACGATTTTACAGGAGGTTAGGCGAATGAAAAAGTGGATGAAAACGGCAGCTGCTGCATTAACAGTAGCAGGAGTGTTAAGTGTGGGATCTGCTGCAATGGCTGCTTCTGCACCACAGTCTGTTAAAATGTTTATAAATGGCGTATATCAACAGGATGTCTTGAATGTGAACGGCAGAACGATGGTTCAATTGAGGGCGTTTAATGATCCTGCCAAGATCAGCTATACCTATGAGTCCGCTACTAAAACGATCATAATAAATAATACTGCGCAGAAAAAGACGATTCGCCTTAAAGATGGCTTGAAAACGGCAGATGTAAATGGCAAAAGCATAGCCTTAGATGCACCAGTAACCGTCCAGAAAGGACGTACCTATGTTCCTGCTCGATTTGTAACCGAGACCTTGGGCGGAACAGTTGCTTATAATAGCACGACAAAGCAAGTTATTGTGCGGACGCCAACGGGAGTAGAGCAGTTTGAAACGTTAAAAAGCGGTGATCTTGCGAAAGCGCGCGAGCTCGCACTTAATTTGACCAGATTGAATAATGGTATAGATGTTCGTCCTTATGGAGAAGGCTTCACAACGGTATACACCTTCCCTAAAGGGGAAGCACTTCGCTTTTTTTGGGAGTACAAGGGTTTGCTGAATTATATTGAAATCAACGTGGACGGTCTCGCTGAGATGAAGTGGCAGAAGGATACCTTAGGTGTAAATGGTGAAGCGGGCAAGGAGCCAATGCCATTCGGGGAGTCTGTTTATTTCAGTGATCATTTTATGGCAGACTTATTGAGCTACGGAACGATTGATAGCGAGGGAAATCGCACGGAAATAGATGCTATCACAGGCTATTCAAAGGGGATTATTGTACCAATAGAAGGAGAAGTACGGACGGATACTAAATAACAAGATTACTCATGAGTAGAAGGTGAACATTCATTTGTTTTTATTAGCTAAAGAAATGAGCGGTTTGCAAGAGATTGCCGTTTACGATTCGAACCAGTTGTATGGGCAAGTAGGGAAATACCGGTTTCTCCAGTTCTCGAATGAGGCCATCCAAGGTGCAATTGATTTAAAGAACCCGGGTCGTATTGTGATGGAGTATCCGAGAGCGATTATTCATTTGATGGAGTGGAATGATCGGTCGTTTGAAAATGTGTTTATGATTGGGCATGGCATTGGAACCATCGCAGGTCATTATTCGGATAAACGATTTACCATTGCAGAAATTAACGAGAAGGTCGTGGAGCTTAGCAAAGCTTATTTTCATTATCGCAGCGATGATACGGTTATTGGAGATGGACGCCAAATTCTATGTGATCAAGCGCCCGCTGCCTTTGACTATATCGTGGTGGATGCTTTCACGAAGGAAGGTACTCCCTATCATTTTACAACGTTAGAGTTTTTTCAATTAACGAGAGAAAAGCTTACTGCAAGCGGAGCTGTTATTATGAATCTAATGGGTAAAATAAAGAATGATAAATTAATAAATGCGATTTATACGACATTTAGAGAAGTGTATCCTTATACGAAGGCTTTCTCGCTGCCAGCAGAGGATGCGGCCGACATTCGAAATATTATAGTTATGGGCAGTAGCAAGGCGATTGATTATGAATCGCGTGTTATGGCAGGCTTCTTCGAGATCGAATTAGCGGAAGGCCATAGGATGTTGGACAAAGAATGAACCGGCAACTATCTTCCATTTCATAAAATACGACGCCCTCTCTATCCTTTATTTGTGGAATGCTGTTCGGGCCGTGCTTGATGCTCCTGGACCATCCGCCGATACTCACGCGGCGTCATGCCGACAATTCTTTTGAAGTGAATGAGGAAAGCGTCGATATTTTTGTAGCCTGCCTCTTCTGCTAGAGTGCTGATTTTAAGCTGGGATCTCCTTAGGAGCTCGCAGCTTTTTTTGATGCGCAGATGCTGCAAGTAATGAAGGAAGGTTTGTCCGGTGCGCTGCTTGAATACGCGGCTGAAATGTCTCTCACTCCATTGGCATTGCTTCGCAAGCTGCGCCAGCGTTATGTTTTCTTGGGCATGCTGCTCGATATAGTGCAATATATGATGAAAATGAGCAGAAGCATTTCCTTCTATGGAAGCATTGGATTTGTTTTGCTGTAATCGATAGATCGATAAAAACAGCTGAACGAGCAGTGTCTGCAAATAAGGATAAGAACCGCTCTGCGGAAGCTCGTATTCACGAAGGAGATTTCGGAATAGCCCCTCGATGACATGATCAGAATCAAAGAGAGTTTGAAAGGCCGCTGGCTCCGTGAAACGGTACTCTAGATCATCAATAATCGCCCGATCTCCAATCCATATGCCAAGCTGCTGAAGGAGTGACGGCAAGAAAACACAATTGTATACGATTAATGGCGGGTTGATAAGAGAAGGCGTAGAGGGCCGGAAAACATGGGATATACCCGGCGGCAATAGAAATAATAAGCCTTTGTAGACGGGGATGACCTCATCGCCAATATGATGGAAGCCCTTTCCTTCAGCTACATAAGCCAGCTCAACAAAATCATGATTATGCAGCGGCAAATGAAAGTTCTCCTCGGCTCGGTTCACATAGATGAATCCATTTCTATGGAGAAATTGCTCTCCTTTGTATAATTGCGAATGCTTGCTCGTCATTAGCTATTCGATCCTTTCATTCAATGTCCTTTTCAAGGGATTAAATGTCCGAAATGGGGGTAATTGATTCCTTTGATTTTACTATAATTATAGTTGTAATGCACGAGCATGCCTATTGAGAAATGGATATAAGAGGAGCGGAATAGCATGATAGATCAAGGTTGGAATGCGAATTGGATTTGGGGCGGTGAGGTGGAGAGTCCGCGCAATGAATGGCGCTGCTTCAGAAGGAGCTTTAAAGCTGAACAGATGGCGGGTGCACCTGTTGGTGAAACTCAAACGACACTACGTATTAGTGCGGATTCTCGCTATGTTCTTTATATTAACGGTGAACAGGTAGGCAGAGGGCCTGTGCGTTCATGGACCGTTGAGCAATTTTATGATGTATACGATGTTGGTCATTTGCTTATACCTGGCGAGACGAATACGATTGCGGTGCTCGTCCTTCATTTTGGCGTATCCACCTTTTATTATGAACGAGGCCGCGGCGGTTTGCTTGTACAGCTGGACAGAAACAGTGAAGCAGGTATGGAAACACTGCTAACAACAGATCAAAGCTGGCGAAGCTCCATTCATGAAGGCTATCACACACGCTCCTCACGTATGTCCTGTCAGCAGGGCTTCTCAGAATATATAGATGCAGCCATGTGGGCGGAGGATTGGTCAAACCGCTCCTATAATGACGAAGGCTGGGAACAAGCACAGCTCATTGGGCAGGTTGGTACAGGGCCATGGAAGAGAGTGCAGGAGCGGGATATTCCATTGCTTGCGGAGGTTCCTGTCTATCCTTCACGAGTATTGACCATGAACAGCGTAAAAAGCTTTACCTTCTCTACAGCGATCGATATACGGAATCAGATGCTGGTGGGAAGTGAGAATCATGCTAATCACATCAGTTATACGGGATATGCAGCAACGGTGCTTTCGGTACAGGAGGAAACGGATATCGTACTCGGATTTCCTAGTGCTGGAGAGTGTGTAAGAGCGGTCTCGTTAAATGGTACCACATTAGATGAAGCTGAATTTACAGGCGTGCTTCCTGAGCGATATGCCTCCATTACTCTTCGTAAAGGAGATAACCTGCTAATTATCGATGTAAGTGGACAGAAAATTCATACCGGCAAGCTGCACATGGGTATTTATAGCGAAACGGCTGTAGAGCTTCGCTCACCACTTGTTGACGAACAGTGTACGGAGGATGCCTCTGCTTTTATAACGATAGGCCCATTCGACAGCACCGTTTATTTGGATCATCAAGAAAGCAGAGAGATTGATTTCGAGGATGAACAGTATAAGCAAGTGATCCATAACGTTTTTGATGTAAAAGATTTGGAAGCGTATTCCTCCTATATTCGTTCTATTCCTGAAAGCTTAGTGAGCGAGGCAGATGTCTTTGGTTTATCCGTCTGGAAGAAAGAAAGCACTCCGCGCAATATTCCAGCAGCGCTGCAGAACATCGTGATTCCGAATGCGTCGTTTGGGGTGATACCGGCCTACTCGGGGCTCGATACGGAGCTAATCATCGACTTCGGCAAGGAGCTTACTGGTTATCTAACCTTTGAGGTCGAGGCAGGAGAGGGCACTATTTTAGACTTTTATGGATTTGAGTATAGGACAGCGGATTACCTTCAGCATACGTTTGGTCTAGATAACACGCTTCGTTATGTCTGCAAAAAAGGCAGACAGCGCTATTCATCACCAGTACGAAGAGGAATGCGTTACTTAATGCTTACTGTCCGCCAGGCGAATCAACCTGTAAAACTGTTCAATGTTCACTATTTATCGAATCATTATCCAGTAGCAGAGATCGGTAAATTCCAATCGTCTGATCCGATGCTGAACGATATTTGGGAAATTAGCCGCCATACAACGAAGCTTTGTATGGAGGACACCTTTGTGGATTGTCCGGCCTATGAACAGGTTTTCTGGGTAGGAGACAGTCGTAATGAAGCTTTAGTAAGCAATTATTTGTTCGGTGTGAATGAGATCGTGAAGCGCTGCTTGCGTCTTGTGCCCGGCTCCAAGGATCAAACACCTTTATACGCGAATCAGGTGCCAAGCGGTTGGAGCAGCGTCATTCCGAACTGGACGTTCTTCTGGGCGATTGCATGCCGAGAATATGTGGAACAGACGGCTGATTTGGATTTTGCTAAGGAAATGTACCCGCATATCCGATTTACGCTAGAGCATTATTTGAAGGAAATCGATGATGATGGCCTGCTGGCGATAAAGGGCTGGAATTTACTCGATTGGTCACCCATTGATCAGCCGAACGAAGGAATTGTCACACATCAGAACTGCTTCCTAGTAAAAACCTTGCGAGTAGCTTCTGAGATGGCATATCTATCAGGTGATTTGGAGGGTGAAGGAAAGTTTGCTGATGCAGCAGAAAAGCTGCAGGCAGCGATCAACCAGCATCTTTGGTCGGAGGAGCAGTCCGCTTATTTGGATTGTATTCATGTAGACGGCCGCAAATCAGATATATTTTCTGTTCAAACACAGGTTGTTGCCTATTTGACAGGAGTCGCGCAAGCTGAACGCCGCGGCGTGATGGAACGTTATTTGACCGAGGCTCCTTCCCATTTTGTACAAATTGGCAGTCCGTTTATGTCCTTCTTCTATTATGAAGCATTGTCTGAGGCGGGGCGCTACTCCAATATCGTTGATGACATTCGCAGAAATTTCGGACAAATGATCGAGCATGATGCTACAACTTGCTGGGAAATGTACCCTAATTTCACGGAGAACCGTGCTAACCCCAATATGCTGACCAGAAGTCATTGTCATGCTTGGTCGGCAGCGCCAGCTTATTTCCTTGGACGCGAGGTGCTTGGTGTTCGCAGCAAGGCTATGGGCTGGACAGAAGTTGATATTATGCCAAACCCATGCGATTTAACTTGGGCAAGAGGCACTGTTCCACTATCTGAAGAGGGTCAAATCGATGTTTCGTGGAAGCTGATCGCAGAGCATGTAATAGAAATCTCTGTTGCGTACCCAGCGTCGGTGAAGGTCAATATCAAGGTGCCTGATGGGTATGAGGGAATTATCAGGGAGAAAAAGATTTTTTAACATCATATATGAAGATGAACGTTAACGAGCGATTTAAAAACTTTCCTTATTTCAGCAGCAGTAGTTACTGTGAAGGCTGCTATACAGAGCGCCAATAGGTGACTTTGGTCATCTACTAAAAAACAGCTATATTAAGCTATCCTGCAAATCTGCAGGATAGGTGCCAACATCAACGAAACGGACGCATTTAATATGGCGAAAACTTTCAAATAAGTAAAGAGGTTGTCCCATAACACGATAGACTACGGCGGAGTAGTTCATTATTAAGCGGAATTAGTGGCAGATGATCGTCACAGCGAGCGGATAAGAACACATAGGTGCTTATGGCGGTGAACCTGCGAGTATTCTTGGGTGATAAGCGCATATATGCGCTTATGATGTGGAATTAGTGGCGGATGATGGTCACAGCGAGCGGATAAGAACACATAGGTGCTTATGGTGGTGAAGCTGCGGTTATTTTTGAGTGATAAGCGCATATATGTGCTTATGATGTGAAATTAGTGGGGGATGATGGTCACAGCGAGCGGATAAGAACATATAGGCTCTTAAAGTTCTTAATCTGCTAAAGCAAGCAGAAGTGAATAAACAAAGGAAAATGGCGGTTCAGGAATAGACACCTGCACCGCCATTTTTTTGAAATTTTAAGTTTTCCCACTAATAGCGAGCATACCACTTTTGGGACGGTCTTTTATTTAGATTGCATTTTCAGTGTTCGCTCAACAAGCTGGAGGAGCTTTTTTATGAACTTGCAACAACAAAATGCAGCTTAGCTGTTTCCTAGTACAAATCAAACATATTGACTTCATAGCCTTGTATTTTCAAATAGGTAAATAGCTGTGCGCGGTGATGCTGTGCGTGAGTCGTAATCTCAATGAGCCATTTCGCCTGTACGGAGCTATGCTCCAAATAAAAGGGTTTTGTTGCTTTGTGCAGAAAATCCTCATCCGAAAGGTTTTCCATATAAGCTCTCACTTCAAGCAGGCCGGAGGTCATCCACTTAACTATGCTCTCGGCATCACGATCCTCGGCAATATCAGCTTCCAGCTTACGGATTGCGGCTTCGCTGCTTTCCTGAAGAATCAACAGATCAGTTGAGGGAACGGATACGAGATGGTGAACGAGCTCAAGCAGCGATCTCATATTGCTTTGCGGTCTGTAATCCCAGTGCTCGGAGGATATTTTACGTATTAAATTGGAGGATGTCTTAACGATAAGCTCTAATTCTTCTAATAGTAATGCTTTGATTTCTTGAACGGCTGGCATGAGTCACGCTCCATTTTTCATATTTGATTGAGTCCATCATAAGTGGGCTTGATTCTGATTGTAGCTTATAATAGTGACAACAGTTGTCATAATTATAAAAATAATGGGGTAGAGCTATGTCTAAATCGAAACGACTTATAGAGTTGATGATGACCGTAAATAGAAAGCGCAAATTTACCGTCAAAGAGCTTGCTACGGAATTCGAAGTATCGACGAGAACGATATTAAGGGATTTGCAAGAGCTGAGCGAGCTA